>NZ_BAABJZ010000013.1:0-85799 GCF_039543565.1 Ferrimonas pelagia
GCGCGTTCTCATCCTCGAATCGCTGGCTTTCTTGGCAAGCTGCTTGAAATCGCTGGAAGTATGCATCGTCGGTGCTCGGGTCACTAATCAAAGCACCATTAGATCAAACTTTTAGTGCTATTGGTATAAGTGCTCCTGCCAGACAGACATTTTTGCCGTCCTTGGCGGTCAGCGAAGCAATCGTGCCGAGGGTGGTGTGGCCAGATGGAAAGCGTCTATGTGGCTGCTCGTAAGAACGAGCAGCCACCGCCAAGCGCTGCGCTTGTGAAAGATTAGAGATTGAGGCCCATCCGCAAGGATGGGCCTTTGTCGTTGGTGCTGGGTGACAAAGCGTTGTGATCCCACCCAAGCTGCTCATACGGGTTGGGTGGGTTGATCCTCTGATGGCAGGGCGGCAGTCATGTATGAGCAGATCACCGCCGAGTGCTTGTTCAGATTAAGGCCCATCTTGATGGTTGGATCTGTGTCGCTGTGCTCGGCGGGGGCATAGAGCAGATCGTTGCGCCGGTCGTGCTATGCCTCTTGGTGAGCGGCAGTCTTGATGTGATCCGGGCAGTTTAATGCTGGCTGATCGGCTTGAGGCGATCCGCATGAGCGCTGCATTTACTGTGGCTTGAGTTCGGTGCTGGTAAGGCCTGGGTTAGCTTTGAGCTGGGCAAGGCTCGTCGGGGGCACTCACTGAATTTGTTGTCAGTCTTGGGTTGGGGACGAAGTCTGTCAATGCATCGGTTATTGCGGTCTGAAATGAGGCAGAAATAAAGTAAATTCACTGCTGAGAGGGTCAGTTTAGATGGAGTGCTCTATAAACTTGTGCGAACAACTGTTAACTGACTGCCTTAGTGGGGTTAATTGTGATGAAACATGCGCCAAATGGGCGCTATTTTCGGCGAATGAGCGTTCTTAAAAGTGTGCATTAAGACGCAAATTGAGGGGGAAGGGCTACTAATTTTGCTTCTAATCGGTAAGATTGGCCTCAATAAAGCGTACGGGTGTACGCTAAATCAAATTATCGCTACCCATGGAGAATGGCCGTGAAAACACCGCTTGAGCAACTGCATCTGGTTAAGGTTATGCGTCAACGCTTTGCCGAAATGGGCGACGCCCCGGCTCTACGCCAGAAGCAGAGCGGTCAGTGGCAAGATATCAGCTGGACTGAGTTTGGTCTGCGTGTCGATGCCGTCTCTCGGGCGCTGCTGGCGATGGGCTTGGCGGTGCAGGATAAGGTCGCCATCTTTGCGAACAACTGTGCTGAATGGACTATCGCTGACATTGCGACGGCGCAGATCCGTGGTGTCAGCGCGCCTATCTATCCAACCAATACAACAGAGCAATCCGCTTACATCATTAATGATGCCGGTGCCAAGGTACTGTTTGTGGCCGGAGCAGAGCAATATAAAAAAGCTCAGACGTTACTCAGTGATTGCCCGACCCTAACTGATGTGGTTTTGTTGGATGAAGCGCTTGAACCTGTAGATATGGCTGCGCGTGTCCATCGCTTGGCGGATCTGATCAATGCTGACAATGCCGCGTATCAGACCGAACTTGAGCTGCGCATTGGTGACAGTGCGTTGGATGATCTGTTTACACTGATCTACACCTCGGGTACCACGGGTGAGCCGAAAGGGGTGATGCTGGATTACCGTAATTTTGCGAGCGGTATCAGACAGCATATCGATTTTCTACCGATGGGGGCGGATGATGTGTCTTTGGCATTCTTACCGCTTTCGCACGTGTTTGAGCGTGCCTGGTCACTGTACAGTTTGAGCCAGGGTTCGACGGTGGCGTACATTGATGATCCAATGCAGGTGCAAAATGCGCTTGCGGAGGTTCGTCCACATGTGATGTGCGCCGTTCCTCGTCTGTACGAAAAGATCTTCTCTGCAGTGTTCGAAAAGCTGGAAACCGCTTCTGCGAACAAGCAGCGGTTGTTCCGGTGGGCGCTGGCTGTCGGCATGAAACGTTTTGAGAGTGAGCAGGGGCGTTATACGCTGGGCGCAATGGACAAGCTGCAGCTGCAGATCGCGGATAAGTTAGTCTTGTCCAAGGTGCGTGAAAAGCTGGGTGGTCGGATCCGCTTTATGCCGGCCGGCGGTGCTGCGCTGGATCCTAAGGTCAATGAATTCTTCCAAGCGGTGGGGCTGAGAGTTATTTGTGGTTTTGGTATGACCGAAACTACGGCCACGATCACCGCGAATCATCTGGGTAAGATCGGTATCGGTACCAACGGTCATGCATTAGAGGATGTCCAAGTTAAGATCGGCGATAACGACGAGATCCTTGTGAAAGGGGATACCGTGATGCGTGGTTATTACAATCGTCCAGAAGCGACGGCTGAAACTTTTACCGAGGACGGCTGGCTGCGAACCGGTGATTGCGGACGTTTTGATGAGCAAAATCGTTTGTTGATCACCGATCGCATCAAGGAGCTGATGAAGACCTCCAACGGCAAATACATCGCCCCGCAACGCGTTGAGGGCATGGTCGCACGTGATCCTTTGGTTGAGCAGGTGGCGATCATCGCCGATGCGCGTAACTATGTGTCTGCCCTGATCGTACCGGCCTTCGAAGCGCTCGAAGCTTGGGCCAAGGAGAAAGGCATTCAGTACAAGGACAAGATGGAGCTGGTTGAGCACGCTCAGGTGAAGGCACACTTCGAAGAGCGCCTGAAAGCGGTGCAGTCTGAGTTGGCTCGTTTTGAGCAGGTGAAGCAGTTTACCCTGCTGCAACGCGAGTTCTGCATGAAGCTGGGTGAGATCACTCCGACCATGAAGCTGCGCCGTAAGGTGATTAACGAGCGCTTTGCCGAGCAGATCGAAGCGATGTACCAGAAGGTTCGCCGCGCCCGCGCCTAAGATTCACCTAGATGCGATAGACAAAGCCACTCCTCGGAGTGGCTTTGTTGTGTTTGCGGCCTGAATTCGCGGTTTTTGTGCGCAGTGACTATGGTTCTGATCCCCCCTTTTTTTGGCTGTTGGGAGATCAGAATGAGAGCAGGCTTGATGACATTAGCGGCGGTGCTGATCAGTAGTGGCAGTGCTATGGCGTGTGAAACGGTGTCGTTCACCGATCCGGCCGATGGCTCCGCCCTAGTGACGGCACGGGTGTGTCAGCGGATCAGCAGCGATGGTCAGTTCGCCACCGTGGCGTGGATGAATGATACGGCTGAGCCGCTGTATCTTTCTTATCGGGCGCAATGCGGCGATCAGCGAAATGGTGGCGGAGGTGAAGTGGTTGCGGATGGACGGTTCGGTGAGCGGCAGGCGCTTGGGTTGTGCCGCGAAGCCTGGAGTCGGCTTAAGCTGGACTATGTGTTGATCACCCAGTATTAGATGAAAAAAGCCCTGTTTAAACAGGGCTTTGTGCTATTTAACGTGGGCGTTCTAGCCCTGTCGAACCTGGGTAAAGTCGACCGCGGTTGGGTGACTTCCTTGGCGAACATCGTCGCTACGGACGATCTGGTAGGTATTCAGCCCGGCTTCGCGTGCGGCATTCAGCTCAGCCAACTCGTCGGACAGATACAGTACCTGCTTAGGGCGCAGGCTGATGGTGTTGAGGATGTTCTTGTAGGCCTGTACGTCATTCTTCTGACCCAGCATGGTATCGAAGTGGCCATAGAACAAGCCGCTGATATCGCCTTGATCGCTGTGACGGAACAGCAGTTCCTGTGCATCGGCGGAGCTGGAAGAGAAGCTGTAAAGGCGCTTACCCGAGCTTTGCCACTGCTTGAGCATCCGCACCGCATCGGCGTAAACGTGCCCTTTGAAGTCGCCGCTTAAGTAGCCCTGCTGCCAGATCAGCCCTTGCAGGGTTTTGATGGCCGTTGCCTTGCTGTCGTCGTGGATCCAGGCCACCAGCAGGTCAACCAATTCATCGGTGTTGAGGTCCTTTTTACCGGCCAGTTCCTGCACGTCATCGAGTAGATTAGCGATGGCGAAGTCATTGCGATTGTTAGCGATAAAGGCTGGCATGGCCTGCTCGGAATACGAGAACAGGACTTCCTTAATAAACTGGAAATCCGTAGTGGTACCGGCGGTATCCACGATAATGGCTTTGATCCCCATCTTTCCCTGCTCTTAAAAGTAGTTTGGTTAAGGATAGTACCGTCGGTAAAGCCAGCTGACCAGTCTCTTAACGGTGGGTTATGAACTTGCCCGCCTTCATGACTTCGACCGCCGGTGCCGTACCGTATTGCCAGGCCAGCTCGGCCGGGTGACGGATAGCCCATTGAACCAGATCCGCATCCATTCCGACAGTAATTTGACCAAGCCGGTGTTGCTGACCCAATGCCCGAGCGGCATGCCGGGTGACGCCGGCCAGCGCCTCTTCCGGGGTCAGGTTAAACAGGGTGCAGCTCATATTAAGCATCAGCAGGGTGGAGCACAGTGGTGAGCTGCCGGGGTTGTAGTCGGAGGCCACCGCCATGGGGATACCATATTGGCGCAGCAGCTCGATCGGCGGCTTGCGGGTTTCGCGCAGGAAATAGAAGGCGCCGGGCAGGAGCACCGCGACGGTGCCGGCGTCCGCCAGCGCCGCCACCCCGGCTTCATCGAGACATTCGATGTGATCGACCGAGAGGGCACGGTAACGCGCGGCGAGTTGGCTGCCACCGAGATTGGACAGTTGTTCGGCGTGCAGTTTGACCGGCAGGTTGTGGCGCTGGGCTGCCTGGAAGATCCGCTCAGTTTGGGCGAGATCAAAGCCGATGGTTTCGCAAAATACATCGACCGCGTCCATCAATCCAGCGTCCGCCAGCAGCGGCAACTGGGAGTTGATCACCGAATCAATATAACCGTTGGCATCATCTTTGAATTCGGCGGGGAGGGCGTGCGCGCCCAAGTAGGTGGTGTGGATCTCTAAAGGATGCAGCCGGCCGAGGTGGCGGGCGACCTCAAGCATGCGCTGCTCGGTGGCCAGCTCTAGGCCGTAGCCGGATTTGATCTCCACTGTGGTGACCCCCTCGCGCAGTAGGGCGTTCAGACGAATTCGACCGTGCTGGAACAACTGCTCTTCATCGGCTTTGCGGGTTGCTTGGACCGTCGAGAGGATCCCACCGCCCGCTTCGGCGATCTGTTGATAGCTGGCTCCGTGCAGGCGTTGTTCGAACTCATTGGCCCGGCTACCGCCGAACAGCAGGTGGGTATGGCAGTCGATCAGTCCTGGTGTCAGCCAATTGCCGTCGCCGCGCTGAATGGGCAGGGAAAACGGATCAAACTCCGGCAGTTCACTGCGGGGGCCGACCCAGGCGATCTTGCCATCCTTGATGGCGACGGCGGCGTCTTCGATGGCGCCGTAGGCGGCGGTGCGCGCCGGATCCAGCGTCGCGACATTAATGTCTAACCAGAGGAGATCCCAATCCATGTGCTCATTTCCTGACAGTCTGTTGTTGAACTATTGTGCTGGTATAGTCTTGTCTATACAACCGGTGCGTGACAAGGTATTAACCAGTATGACACTCAGGGATGCAGGTTGTGATCGCGAAATTCGAGGCGATAAAGCGCGCGTTGATCGGGGAGATCGAGGCCGGTCGCTGGTTGGAGCACCAGCAGATCCCGTCGGAAAATGCGTTGGCGGCGCGGTTTGGTTGCAGCCGGATGACGGCGCGACGGGCGCTGACCGAGTTGGTTGAGCAGGGCGTGCTGGTGCGCAGCCAGGGGCTGGGTACCTTTGTCGCGCCGTTTCGCTCGCAAAGCAGTTTATTGACCATTCGCAATATCGCCGATGAGATCCGCGAGCGCGGTCATCGACACCGAGCGCAGCTGTTGGCTCTCGATGCGTGTCCGGCGGACATGGAAACGGCTATTGCGTTGGGGTTGGCGCCACAAGCACCGATCTATCACTCCCGTTTGTTGCACCTGGATAACGACCAGCCGGTGCAGCTGGAGGAGCGGTACGTCAATCCTATCTTGGTGCCGGACTATCTGCAGCAGTCTTTCCAGCAGCAGACACCCCACGAATATCTCTCCAGCGTCGCACCATTGCTGCAGGCGCATCATCAGATCGAGGCGATCGCCCCGACCCCTGAGCAACAGCGGCTCTTACAGTTGAGCCATGCCGAGCCCTGTTTACGGATCTGCCGCCGCACCTGGTCCTCCTTAGGTGCGGTGAGTTTTGCTCGATTGTTGCACCCTGGCAGCCGATTCCGGCTGGGGGGGCAGTTGCCTTTGGGCAACCTATCACTGGAAAAGGAAGCACCATGACACGACACGATCCTACGCGGGTGATCCGCGCACCGCGCGGCTCGCAATTGACCGCCAAGAGTTGGTTAACCGAAGCCCCGCTGCGCATGTTGATGAACAATCTGGATCCGGAGGTGGCCGAGCGGCCGGAGGATCTGGTGGTGTACGGCGGTATTGGCCGCGCTGCGCGAGACTGGGAGTGCTACGACAAGATCGTCGAAGCGCTCACCCGATTGGAAGCGGATGAAACCTTGCTGGTGCAATCCGGTAAGCCGGTTGGGATCTTTAAGACCCATGCCAATGCACCCCGGGTGCTGATCGCCAACTCCAACCTGGTGCCGCACTGGGCCAATTGGGATCACTTCAATGAGTTGGATAAGCAGGGACTGGCGATGTATGGCCAGATGACGGCTGGCTCCTGGATCTACATCGGTACCCAGGGGATCGTTCAGGGAACCTATGAGACCTTTGTGGCGGTGGCCAAGCAGCATTTCGATGGCGTGGCGCAGGGACGTTGGATCCTCACCGGTGGACTTGGCGGCATGGGCGGTGCCCAGCCGTTGGCTGCCACCATGGCTGGCTTTTCCTGCCTGGCGGTGGAGTGCGATGAGACCCGCATCGATTTTCGTCTGCGCACCGGCTATGTCGATCGCAAGGCGCACACGCTGGATGAGGCATTGGCGCTGCTCGATCAGGCCAAGGCGGACGGGGTGCCGCTGTCGGTGGGCTTGTTGGGCAATGCGGCAGACGTGTTTGCCGAGCTGGTCAGCCGGGGCATTACGCCGGACGTGACGACGGATCAAACCTCAGCACACGATCCGCTCAATGGCTATCTGCCCCAGGGCTGGACGCTGGAAGAAGCGAAGCGGCTGCGTGAAACCGATCCCCAGGGCGTGGTGCAAGTCGCCAAACGCTCGATGGCGGTGCAGGTGCAGGCGATGCTGACGCTACAGAGCCGGGGCTCAGCCACCTTGGATTACGGCAATAACATAAGGCAGATGGCGCTGGAGCAGGGCGTGGCCAATGCGTTCGATTTTCCCGGCTTTGTCCCCGCCTATATCCGGCCGCTGTTCTGTGAGGGGATCGGCCCGTTTCGTTGGGCCGCGCTGTCCGGCGATCCGGAAGATATCTACAAGACTGATGCCAAGGTTAAGGAGCTGATCCCGGACGATCCGCATCTGCATCAGTGGCTGGATATGGCGCGGGAGCACATTCAGTTCCAGGGGCTGCCGGCGCGGATCTGCTGGGTTGGCCTGAAGGATAGGGCCCGGCTGGGCGCCGCGTTTAATGAGATGGTGAAAAACGGCGAGTTGAGCGCGCCGGTGGTGATCGGGCGTGATCATCTGGACTCCGGCTCGGTGGCGTCGCCGAATCGGGAAACCGAAAGCATGATGGACGGCTCGGACGCGGTGTCCGACTGGCCACTACTCAACGCCCTGCTCAACACCAGCGGCGGTGCCACCTGGGTTAGCCTGCATCACGGTGGCGGCGTTGGTATGGGCTTCTCGCAGCACTCTGGCATGGTGATCTGCTGTGATGGCACAGAGGATGCGGCGCAGCGGGTGGCGCGGGTTCTCTGGAACGATCCGGCGACCGGGGTGATGCGACATGCCGATGCGGGGTATGAGGTGGCGAAGCGCTGTGCGCGCGAGCAGCGCCTGGATCTGCCCATGCTCGATCAGGAGGTCAACTGATGCTGCAATTACAACTGACTCCGGGCAGCCTGACGCTGCGCCAGCTGCGCCAGATCAGCCGTGAAGGCGTGACGTTATCCCTGTCCGATGCGGCTTACCCGGCGATCGACGCCAGTGCGGCCGCGGTGCAGCAGGTGTTGGATCAAGATCGAGTGGTATATGGGATCAACACCGGATTTGGTTTGTTGGCCAATACCCGCATCGCCCGCGACGATCTGGATCTGCTGCAGCGCTCCATCGTGCTGTCCCATGCGGCGGGCACCGGCACACCGATGGCCGACGCCACGGTGCGCTTGATGATGGTGCTTAAGATCAACTCGTTGGCGCGGGGATTCTCCGGCATTCGACGGGAGGTGATCGAGGCGCTGATCGCGCTGATCAACGCCGAGGTGTTTCCGCTGATCCCGGAGAAGGGCTCGGTGGGCGCGTCCGGCGACTTGGCGCCGCTGTCGCATATGGTGCTGCCTCTGCTGGGCGAGGGCCAGGTGCGCCACCGCGGTGAGGTGATGGACGCCGTGGCTGGCTTGGCGGTCGCCGGGTTGGCCCCCATGACGTTAGCCGCCAAGGAGGGGCTGGCGCTGCTTAATGGCACGCAGGCATCGACCGCGTTGGCGCTGGAGGGATTGTTCCACGCCGAGGATCTGTGGGCGGCGGGCTCGGTGATCGGTGCCACTAGTGTCGAGGCGGCGCTGGGCAGTCGGCGACCGTTCGATCCGCGGGTGCACGCCGTACGCGGACAGCGGGGCCAGATCGACGCGGCGGCGGTATTTCGTCATTTGCTGGGTCAGGACTCAGAGCTTGGCAGCAGTCATGCCAATTGCGACAAGGTGCAGGATCCTTACTCGTTACGCTGTCAGCCTCAGGTGATGGGGGCCTGTTTGACCCAGATCCGCCAGGCCGCCGAGGTGTTGTGGGTGGAAGCCAACGGGGTCACGGACAATCCTTTGGTGTTCCCGGGTGAGGACGGCGGCGCGGCCGATTTCATCTCCGGCGGGAACTTTCATGCCGAGCCGGTGGCGTTGGTGGCGGATAACCTGGCGCTGGCTATCGCCGAGATCGGCGCTTTGGCTGAGCGGCGCATCGCCTTGTTGATCGATCGGACCCTGTCTGGCCTGCCCGCGTTCCTGGTGGACAACGGCGGGGTGAACTCCGGCTTTATGATCGCCCAGGTCACCGCGGCCGCGCTGGCCAGTGAGAACAAGTCGCTGGCTCATCCGGCCTCGGTGGACAGCCTGCCCACCTCGGCCAATCAGGAGGATCATGTTTCCATGGCCACCTTTGCCGCCCGCCGTCTGCGGGAGATGGCTGAAAACAGCCGCGGTGTCTTGGCGGTCGAGTGGTTGGCGGCCTGTCAGGGCCTGGATTTCCGCGCGCCGTTGAAGGCCAGCTCGGTGGTGGAGTCGGCCAAGGCGCGACTGCGTCAGCGTGTGCCGTTTTACGATAAGGACCGTTACTTCGCGCCAGATATCGAGGCGGCGACAGCGCTGATCGGCCAAGCCGAATTGGCTCAATGGCTGCCGGCAGGGATCTTGCCGTCACAAGCCTGAGGGCACACGTCGTGATGTGGGGGCGCCTTGGGGCGCCCCTTTGTGTTTTTGTCGCTCGTTGTACGATAAGCTCAAGCTCTTGTTCTATCAATTATTACGCATATTGGAGTGCACGTTGGAGACTGAGATCCGGGTTGAGATGCGACATAAGATCACGCAGTGGTTGGCTGAGCTGGGCTTGCCGGTTCAAGGCAGTGACTGGCAGGCGACGCTGATCCTGTCGGCATTGGCACTGCTGCTGGCGGGACTGGGTTATCTGCTGTTTAAGCGTGTGGCCGGTCGGGCCTTGACCGCATTAAGCAGTCATCTCGCCGGGCCATGGTCCGGCCCGTTTCAACAGCACCGGGTGGTGGCCAAGGCGGCGATGATCGTGCCTTTGGTGATCCTGGATCTGTTTACGCCCTTGGTGCTGTCGGCTTGGGCGTGGTGGGAGCGGGCGATCACCATCGGGCTCGAATTGTGCATCTTGGTCGCGGTGGTGCGCTTGCTGTTTGCGGTACTGGATACCGCACTGGATGTGGCCAATCTTAATGCCATCAGTCGCCGTTTGCCGGTGCAGAGCATCATCCAGCTGATCAAGCTGTTCCTGTTTGTGCTAGCGGCGATCCTGTTTGCCGCCGTGCTGATGGATCGCTCTCCGATCTACCTGCTGTCCGGCTTGGGTGTGGCCACCGGTCTGTTGTTGTTGGTGTTTCGTGACACCATCCTCGGTTTTGTGGCCGGCATTCAGCTGTCCGCCAATCGCATGGTCAGTCGTGGCGACTGGGTGCAGATGGATAAGTACGGCGCCGACGGGGATGTGTTGGAGGTCAGTCTGACTACGGTGAAGGTGCAGAATTGGGATAAGACCATCACCATGATCCCCGCGCACGCCATGGTGTCGGACTCCTTCCGAAACTGGCAAGGGATGCAGGCGTCCGGTGGTCGTCGGATCAAGCGTTCGTTGTTGCTCGATCTGCATTCCGTCCACTTTGCCGATGAGGCGCTGTTAGCGCGTCTAGGCCAGATCGAGCTGTTATCGGCATATCTGAAGAATAAGGGCGTCGAGCTGCAGGCCAGCAATGCCGAGCTGGCAAACCCACAGCAGCCAGCCAATGGCCGTCGGCTGACCAATATTGGCTGTTTCCGAGCCTATATGCAGGCCTATCTGGAAGCGCATCCACAGATCCATAAGGACATGACCCTGATGGTGCGGCAGTTGGCGCCCACCGAGGGGGGCTTGCCGTTGGAATTGTATTGCTTCACCAATGACATTCGTTGGCCTGTGTACGAAGGGATCCAGGCCGATATCTTCGATCATGCTCTGGCGGTGCTGCCGCAGTTTGAGTTACGGGCGATGCAGCAACCGACCGGCGCCGATTTGCGCAGCTTGGCCGCTTCTGGCTGAGCGCGACTTACCTTGATGATCCCCGCGTTGCGGGGATTTTTTTTGCTGTGAGCTAAGGGCGGTAGTGGGGCAGGGGTTGGGCAAAACGGCCACGATAGCAGCGAAAGAAGCCGAGCAGTTGCGCCATATCGGCGGCTTTGCTCTCACCGGGGATCAGCGGGGGGCCGAGCACGATCCGGCGGTGGCGAAAATCGAAGGCGACCGGCACGATGGGGACATCGGCGCCCTGAGCTATATGGTAAAACCCGGTCTTGAGCCGGGGAACCGGACTGCGGGTGCCCTCAGGTGCCAGCGCCAACACAAAGTCCGGCTCCTGTTGAAACAGTTGGATCACGCCATCGACCAGGTTGTTACTGCGGGTACGAACCACGGGGCGTCCGCCGAGGGCTCGCATGAGCCAGCCTAACGGCGGGCGAAACAGCTGGTGTTTGCCGATAAAGCGGGCGGGGATCTGCAGCACTGTCCGGGCCAGAACGCCGATCACGAAATCCCAGTTACTGGTATGGGGCGCCACGATGATCACGAATTGGCGCACCTGCGGCAGTTGGCCTTCTATCCGCCAGCCCGCCAGGCTGAGCATTCCAGCGGCAATACGTGCAAGCATAAGTCTGATCTCCAAGTTGAACTAAGGATAGATGACGGCCAAGTTGGCGCAGACTTTAGTGTTGGTGGGCGTGATCGTTATCGGGGGCGGTGTGGATGGCGTGATCGTGACCATGAGACAGCATCAGCAAGGTCAAAAACAGCAGACCGAAAGCGCCGCCCAGGTAGTGACCTGGGGTCAGGCGCAGGGTGTGGCGGTGGCTATGATGGTGCTCATGCGAATGTTCGTGAGGGCGATGCAGCAGTACATGCACGATGGAGCCGGTAACAAAGGCTTGCAGCCAGATCATCTGATTGTCCGCTAGGTAGTGCGGCAAATGCTCCCCGAAGGCGAAGCCAAGCAGGGTGCACAGCATCATGGCTGCCAGCATGATGCTGGCGGCCAAACGGCCAAAGGCGGGGCGCAATAACCACCAGACCGCCAGTCCGGCGGGCAGGCGGTGCAAGACGACACCGATGGCCAGCATGCTGCTGTCGGGCGCGTGGGTGGCCAGCGCGACGGCACTGCCATCGGTCAGCGTGTGCAGCAACAGGCCGCTCAGACCCAGCAGCAAGGTGAGATTGTGGGTGGCCCCCTGAAACGGTCGAAACGCTTTTTCTGCCAATGTGGGGCCGGCCAGCCCAAGCAGAACAAAGGGTAAGATCATCGCGCCACCTTGCTGCCACAGCGAAGGCAGGACATCAAACAGCACCAGTCCCAGCAACGCCACGATGATAAAGGCGGTGATCCCATTGCGCACCTTGGGCTGGCGCCGAAAACCGTGGTAGAGCACGGGGCCGACGGCGAGGATCAAGAGGCTGGCGATCAGGTAATGCATGATGATCCCTACAGGTAATTGTCCAACGACAGCTTGTGCTCGCTGGGGTTGACCGCGCGAACGATGGTCTCATGGGACAGGCTGAGATCCCGCTCGGTGGCCATAACGTGGGTGCCGTGACGCGTGTTGTAGACCAGTTTGACCTTAGGGTTCAACGGATCGTGGGCATTGCCTTCTAATACGACGGCCAGCACTCCGCTGCTCAGTTCGACCATGGTGCCGGGCGGGTAGATCCCGATGCAGTTGATGAACTGATGCAGTAATTCCGGATCCAGCTGGACCGGAGCCATAGCCTGCAGTCGCTTCAACGCTTGGGTCGGGGTGAGCCCACTGTGATAGACCCGATCGGCGGTCATGGCGTCGTAGATGTCGCAAATGGCGATCATCCGGCCATAGCGGGTGATCGCCTCGCCTTTTAGCCCGGCGGGGTAGCCGCTGCCATCCAACTTTTCGTGATGCATTGCGGCCACATCGAGGCTGATCTTGCTGATCCCTGGGGTGCGGGCAATGATATCGCGACTGTGCCCGGCGTGGGTCTTCATGATGGTGAACTCTTGCTCGGTGAGTCTGCCCGGCTTGTTGAGGATCGACTCGGGGATCATCACCTTACCTATGTCATGCAGCAAGGAGCCGACGCAGATCTGATGCAATACCCTGTCATCAAACTGTAGGTGACGGGCAAACAGGACCATCAAGATCGCGACACCGATGGAGTGCTCGAGCAGATAGTCATCCTTGTCTTTGATCAGGCGCAGGCAGTTTAGCGCCGAGGCATTGCGGAACACGCTGTTGATGAACTCGTCGGCGGTGTGCTCGACCTCTTTGAGATCCAGACCTTTGCCTTCACGCAGGGAGTCGATGGTGCGTTGCTGCAGCTGGCGGGTTTGCTGGTACAGCTTGCGCGCCCGGGGTAACTCATTGGTGAATGAGGTGTGCTGGCGGGGACGCAATAGACGCTGCGGTGGTGGGGCGGTCGGGTGCGCCAAGGTCGGCCGACTGCGCGAGCGCAGGGGATCGATCAGGACGGTTTTCACCCCCTCTTCCGCGAGCAGGGCCAGGGTGGCCGGATCCCGCAGCATCCCTTGCTGGCGTACGCCTAAATGGGGGTGACTGGGGATCTCAACCACATAGGTGCCTATGGTGACTTGCTCTAGCGGAATAGGCTTTTTCATATGCGCTGTCTGCGAGGGGAGTACTGCATGGTGTCAGTGGCAGAGTTCCGGCCGGTCCAAGTTTCTATAATCTATACGACTTTTAACAAAAAAATAAGTTTAATTAACATGCCGTGTGCCACGGCAAGCGAGCTTGCTTGTTGGTGGTGGCTGCCCTTGTGAGTGGCGGCAGCGGAGTGTGGCAGAGTGGCTCGATTGGGTAAAGCCAGCGGGCGAGTTCGCCATTGGGGATCGGCACGGACGTGCTGCGGCTGCGGCAGAGTGACGCGGTTGTTGTTTCTCGGTCCAGTTGCCAGCCATTATACTTGCCAGATCTGAAGCTCGCTGTTGTTAAACGATTTATTGGACGGTTTATGGAAACGCTTACCGCTGCTGTGATGTTGCTCTTTATTATGGATCCCCTGGGCAACCTGCCGATCTTCAGCTCGGTGCTGCGTCACGTCGCCCCGTCTCGGCGTCGTTTCATTCTTATTCGCGAGTTGCTGGTCGCCCTGTTGATCATGCTGGTGTTCCTGTACGCCGGCGAGAGCTTCCTGAATTTCCTCAACCTGTCGTCGCAAGCGGTGTCGATCTCAGGTGCTATTATTTTGTTTATCATTGGCTTGCGCATGATCTTCCCGGACAAGGGCAGCGTAACTGGCCTCGAAGCCGGCGAAGAGCCGCTGATCGTCCCCCTGGCCGTGCCTTTGTTGGCAGGGCCTTCGGTACTGGCGACCTTGATCCTGTTGGCGCACCAAGATCCGGAGCGAATGGTGGACTGGACCTTAGCGACGGTCGCCGCTTGGGGGATCACCGCAGCCACCTTGATGTTATCTGGGGTGTTTCTGCGGGTGTTGGGCGAGCGCGGACTCAAGGCCATTGAGCGTTTGATGGGGATGATCTTATTGATGCTCTCGGTGCAGATGTTCCTCGATGGGATCGCCGGGATCATCGCCAAGTAGTGGTGTTGATCCTGCCGAGGCTGTGGTAGGGAACGCCGCGATTTATCGTCAGATCTTGGCGGGCTGCGCCATTCTACTCATTGTTTGATCCGAGGTGTGGCAGCTCGATAAAGGGTGACGCACACTGAGGCGGACGCAACCCGCCACGCGGGTTGAGAGTCCGTATGCGGGTGTGGCAGAGCACAAACGGAAAGGGGGGCAAGGATGCGGATCGAAGATGGTGTGGAAGGGTTGGAGCGCCATGCTCAGCAGCAATGGCAACGGCTGTTGGACGTACTGAGCCGATCCTGTGATATGCAGGGGGCCTATCTGGCCCGCTGCACCGAAGTGGAGCTCCATGTTTTGGCCACCAGTCGTGACTGTCCCCAGCAGGTCGGTGCGGGGGAGCGGATGCCGATCTTTGATCTCTATTGTGAGTGGGTGATGGTGCATGCCTCGCCCTTGGCGGTCGAAGACGCCACTCGCAGCACGCAATGGGCCTCGGGACGCGAAGCTCAGGCCGGTGTGTTGGCGTATTTGGGCCTGCCGATCCACGCACCGGACGGGGAGCTGTTCGGCACCTTGTGTCTGTGCCACACCCAACCGATCGCCATTCCCGCGCAATGGCATGATCTGATGATGTCGGTGGTCAGTATCATTGAAAGTGAACTGCGTATGCTGCAACTGACGCGGGAGTACAGCCGACGTGCCCGGACCGATCCGCTCACCGGGCTTGGCAATCGTTATGGCGTGGAGCTGGGGCTGAATTCGTTACTGGATTGGGGTCGACGCTTGTCGGACGGGGCGGCGGATAAGTTGCCGCTGGGGGTGATCCTACTGGAGCTGGACCAGTTTCATGCACTGATAGAGCAGCAGGGCCACAGCGCTTCAGAGCGCGTGTTGCGCTTTGTCGCCGATCTGCTCAAACGCAATCGTATTAATCAGGAGATGGCGGTGCGCTGGCAAGGGCATCGCTTCCTGCTGTTGGTGCCGGCGATCACTAAGGAGGATCTGCTGGCTCGGTCGGAACAGCTGCGGTGCGAGGTGCAACGCAGCGTGATCCAAACCGGCGAGGCGGCACTGGTTGTTACCGCCTCGGTGGGTGCGCTGGGGTGGGACGGCGACGGTGGCTTGCCCTGGGAGCGGCTGCGCCAGTGTCTGCGGCAAGCGCAAGGGGAGGGTGGCAACCGCTGCGTGATCGCCGAGCTAGGGGCGACGTTTACTGGCGCGGTTCCATTCGATGAGGGCGAACAACCCGTACATCATTAGCTGCTGGTATACCGACCAAGGCTGAGGCTTGCCCTGTCGAACCCGAAAGCCGGCGCAATAGGCCAGGTGGGCTGCCAGGGTGATCTGCAATAAGATCTGCAGTGCCAGACTGTAGGGTTGTGGCCAAGGGAAGATCAGGTTGACCAGCATGATCAGCCAAGCGGCAACCATGCCCGCTTTGGCCCAGGAGATGAATTGATCCATTGAGTGTCTCTTTTGGGTTTGGGTTAGGCTCGGCGATACAAGCGGTAGGCCACTTGGCCGGCGATCTTTTCTTTGTGCAGGCTCCAGCTGGCAGGGATCGGCAGCGGGGAGAGCTCGGCTTCGGTTTCGACGTAGATCCAGCTGCCCGGCTTGAGGTAACCATTGCTTTCCAACTGCTCGAGGCAAGGGCTCAGCAAATTTTTACGAAACGGCGGATCGACAAACACCAGATCATAGGGCTCGACGCAGGGCTGACTGAGCAGCTTCAGGGTGTCGCCCTGACACACCTGGGCATTGCTGGCGCCTAAGCTGTGCAGATTGCGCTGCAATTGCTTGGCGACGCCGGTATCAAACTCCATCAAGACCACGTGGGCGGCGTGGCGCGACAGCGCCTCCAGGCCCAGTGCGCCACTGCCACTGAAGCAATCCAGCACCCGCGCACTGTGGGTTTCGCCCATCAGCCAATTAAACAGGGTCTCGCGCACGCGATCCGTCGTGGGTCGCAGCCCTTCAAGATCGGCCACAGGCAGGCGGCGGCCACGCCACTGTCCGCTGATAATGCGGATCTGACCGGGGGATCGTCCGGTCGACGGTTTTTTGCTGTTGCGTCGGGGCGCTCTCGCCATAGTGACCTCGGTTTTTGGTGGAATTCTGGGTACACTACGACCCCAGAAAAGTTCGCTATTTTAGCAAGCCGAGGCCCCCAATGGGCACTCCCGGCAGAGGTATAAGGTACAAAGTATGGCCAAAGGCATGTTTTCCTGGTTTCGTCGCAATAAATCCAAGCCGGAAACCCAAGGTGAAGAGCAGGGAGCGCCGGTGTCCGCGCCGGAAGGGAGCAGTCAGGAGTCCCTCCCTGCCGCCGAAGCCGAGCGCGCCGCCGAAGCCGAGCGGGTAGCCGAAGCCGAGCGGGTAGCCGAAGCCGAGCGTGCCGAAGCCGAGCGTGCCGAAGCCGAGCGTGTTGCCGAAGCCGAGCGCGCCGAAGCCGAGCGGGTTGCCGAAGCCGAGCGGGTTGCTGAAGCCGAGCGCGCCGTCGAAGCTGAGCGCGCCGCCGAAGCTGAGCGCCTCGCCGAAGCCGAGCGGGTTGCCGAAGCCGAGCGGGTTGCCGAAGCCGAGCGTGTTGCTGAAGCCGAGCGTGTTGCTGAAGCCGAGCGTGTTGCTGAAGCCGAGCGTGTTGCTGAAGCCGAGCGTGTCGCCGAAGCCGAGCGCGTCGCCGAAGCCGAGCGCGTCGCCGAAGCCGAGCGCGTCGCCGAAGCCGAGCGTGTTGCTGAAGCCGAGCGTGTTGCCGAAGCCGAGCGTGTTGCCGAAGCCGAGCGTGTTGCCGAAGCCGAGCGGGTTGCCGAAGCCGAGCGTGTTGCTGAAGCCGAGCGCGCCGCCGAAGTCGCGGCTGCGGCGGTTGAGCCGGAGAAAAAGCAGGGCTTCTTTGCGCGCTTGAAGGCCGGTTTGCGTCGCACCAGTGAGAACATTGGTGGTGGCTTTGTTGCGCTGTTTAAAGGCAAGAAGATCGACGATGAGCTGTTTGAGGAGTTGGAAACCCAGCTGCTGCTGGCGGATGTCGGGATCGAAACCACCACGCGGATCATCGATAACTTGACGGAAAAAGCCGACTACGGCGATCTGAAGGATTCCGAGGCGCTGTTTGCCCATCTCAAAACCGAGTTGGCCAACATCTTACGTCCGGTTGACCAACCCTTGGTGTTGGATAACCCGGATGGCCCGATGGTGATCCTGATGGTGGGCGTTAATGGCGTCGGTAAGACCACCACCATCGGCAAGCTGGCGAAGCAGTATCAGCGTGAAGGTAAGAAGGTGATGCTGGCGGCGGGGGATACTTTCCGTGCGGCGGCGGTGGAGCAGCTGCAGGTGTGGGGGGAGCGTAACGCGATCCCGGTGATCGCCCAGCACACCGGTGCCGACAGCGCTTCCGTGTTGTTTGATGCCCTGCAGGCGGCGAAGGCTCGCAATGTGGATGTGCTGATCGCCGACACGGCCGGCCGTTTGCAGAACAAGGCGCACCTGATGGACGAGCTGAAGAAGATCGTGCGGGTGATGCGCAAGCTGGACGTTAAGGCGCCGCACGAAGTGATGCTGACGCTCGATGCCAGCACCGGTCAAAATGCCATCAGTCAGGCGCAGTTGTTTAATGAGGCGGTGGGCTTGACCGGCTTAACCCTGACCAAGCTGGATGGCACCGCCAAGGGCGGGGTGATCTTCGCGCTGGCGGATAAGTTCAACATTCCGGTACGTTACATTGGGGTGGGCGAGGGGATCGATGATCTTCGTCCGTTTGATAGTGATGCCTTTATTGACGCCTTGTTTAGCGAACAAGAGTCCTAACCTCGGTAGCGGAAGAGCCCAATCATGATCCAGTTTGAGCAGGTCAGCAAAGTGTACTCCGGCGGTCGCAGTGCGCTGGATAACGTCAATTTTCACCTCAAGCGAGGGGAGATGGCGTTCCTCACTGGCCACAGCGGTGCGGGCAAAAGTACCCTGCTTAAGCTGATCACCGCGATCGAGCGGCCTACGCTGGGCACGGTGACCATTAACGGCGCCGATGTGGGTCAGCTCAAGCGTCATCAAGTGCCCTTCTTGCGCCGCAACATTGGCATCATCTTTCAGGATCACAACCTGCTGATGGATCGCAGCGTTTACGACAATGTGGCGCTGCCTTTGCTGATCGAAGGGTTCGCTGAGCGTGAGATCGAGAAGCGGGTCGAGGCGGCACTGGATATGGTCGGGCTGGGCGACAAGCTGGGCTATGCGCCGATGCATCTGTCCGGTGGTGAGCAACAGCGGGTGGGGATCGCCCGTGCCGTGGTGGCCCGCCCGCCGTTATTGCTGGCGGATGAGCCTACTGGCAACCTTGATCCCAAACTGTCGATGGAGATCCTGCGATTGTTTGAGGCCTTTAATCGGGCGGGAACCACGGTCTTGATCGCCACCCATGATCTGGGTCTGATCGCGCGGATGCGCTATCGCACGCTGACCCTGAAGCAGGGGCGGATGATCTGCGCGGATGAGGTGGCGGCATGAGTCTGTCCCGCAAGAAGCTGCCGGTCGGGCAACGCATGATCAGCCTGCTGACTCAACATCTGCGTCAACTGCTGGCCAGCTTGGGCGAGTTGTGGCGTACCCCGATGACCTCGTTGATGACCCTGCTGGTGCTGGGTTTTAGCTTGAGCTTACCGGCGCTGCTGTTGGTGTTGGCCAATAACGCCGAGAAGGTGGAGGCGCAATGGCAGAGCGCGGCGGAGATCAGTCTGTTTCTGGATCTGGATATCGCGCCGGTTCGGCAGGAAACCCTGCTGACTCGATTGCGCGGCATGCCCGAGGTGATCGCGGTAACCTTTCAAAGCTCGGAGCAGGCCTTGGCCGAGTTTCGTCAACATGCACAGTTTGGCGATGCGCTGGCCTATCTGGATGATAACCCGTTACCGGGTCTGATCCGGGTGCAGCCATCGGCACGCCATGCTGGTGTCGATGCGGCGCGGAGCCTGCGGGACAGGCTGGCGCAGGAGCCGGGGATCGCCCTGGCCCGATTGGATCTGGACTGGCTGCAGCGGTTAGAGGCGCTTTCTGCCACGGGCCGCCAGGCGGGCATAGCGCTGGGGGTGTTGCTGCTGCTGGCGGTGGTGTTGATCACCGCCAATACGATCCGGCTGTCGATCATGCAGCGCTTTGATGAGATCAAGGTGATGAAGTTGGTGGGCGCGACCGAGGCCTTTATCCGTCGGCCGTTTCTGTACGGTGGGCTTTGGTTGGGGCTGTTGTCGGCGCTGCTGGCACTGGTGTTGGTCAATGTCATGCTGGTGTGGCTCGATGGCTCGATGGCACAGCTGTTGAGCCTCTACCGCAGTCAATTCCGGCTCGATGGCTTGAGCGTGCAACAGGGCAGCGTGTTGATCTTGGCTTCTTGCAGCCTGGGTTGGTTGGGAGCCTGGCTCTCGGTGCGACGTCACCTGCGCGCCATTGAGCCTCAGTAGCCGGTTGTTGGCGCTGATCGCACGGAACCTTTCGGGCCGAGCTGGGGTCTGACACGCATCGGTGATCCCGCACGCCCAGTCGTGCTAGACTGCCCAATCGAGTATTCACACGAGGTTCAGCATGAGCGACGCCAGTAACAATATGGCCTTAATGGTGGTGCCCCAGGGGCATGGCAGTCTGGAGAGTTACATCCAGGGTGTGAACGCCATTCCCATGCTGTCCTTGGAGGAAGAGCAATACTTGGCCCGACAGGTTACCGGTGGCGATATCGATGCCGCAAAACACCTGATCATGTCCCATCTGCGTTTCGTCGTGCACATCGCCCGCAGTTACTCCGGTTACGGCCTGCCCCAGGCGGATCTGATCCAGGAGGGCAACATCGGCCTGATGAAGGCGGTGAAGCGATTTGATCCCGATGTCGGGGTGCGGCTGGTGTCGTTTGCCGTGCATTGGATCAAAGCCGAGATCCACGAGTACGTCTTGAAGAACTGGCGGATCGTGAAGGTGGCAACGACCAAAGCACAGCGCAAGTTGTTCTTTAATCTGCGCAAGGCCAAGAAGCGCCTGGGCTGGTTCAGCGCCGAAGAGGTGTCAACCGTCGCTGCAGAACTGGGTGTCAGCGAGAAAGAGGTGATGGAGATGGAGGCCCGGCTGGCGGCGCAGGATGCGGCGTTTGATCTGGGCCCGGACAGCGACGACGATGAGGGCAGCTACGCCCCGGCGCTGTTTTTGGAGGACAACAGCTCCAATCACGCCGAGGTCATTGAAGAGGCCGATTGGGATCAACAGGCGCAAAACCGTTTGCACGCTGCGCTGAATACACTGGACGATCGCAGTCGGGATATTCTCAGCGCACGTTGGCTGGAGGAGCCCAAGGCGACCCTGCAGGAGTTGGCGGATCGCTACCAGGTCTCGGCGGAGCGGATCCGTCAGCTGGAAAAGAATGCCATCAAGAAGCTGAAGTTGTCGATGGACGGCTGAGCCAAGCCTTACTATCAGTACCATGGACGGGCCCTATCGGGGCCCGTTTTGTTTTTCTTTGCGTGTGTGGGAGTGAGTTATGCAATGTCGTCTGGGCTGTGGGGCCTGCTGTATCGCGCCCTCGATCACCTCTGCTATTCCCGGCATGCCACATGGCAAGCCCGCCGGTGAGCGCTGTATCCAGCTGGGCGATGACAACCTGTGCCGGATCTTCGGTCAACCGGAGCGGCCGGCGGTGTGCAGTGACTTTAAGCCGGACAGCATGATCTGCGGCGGCACCGATGCGGCGGTATTGCAGGTGCTGACGGAGCTGGAGGCGGCCACCCTCAGGGCGAGCTGAGCAGCGCGGAGGCGCGCACTAGGGTGATCCCCTGTTGGCTTAACAGCGGCAGTTGTTGCTGTAAAAACTCCAACGTGTCCGGGTAGGGATGTCCGATCACCACCACACTTCCGTTTGTTTGGGCGAAGTTCAGAGCCCGCCGCCATTGGATCTTGAGGGTCGCTTGGCCGGGCATGGGATCCAAAAATACGTCCCGCTTAAGGCTGGGCAGGCCGGCCGCCCGAGCGGCGGCGTAGGCTTGGCTGTTGGCCACGGTTCGGCTGTCGATGAAGAACTGTTGCTGCCGATGCAGCTCGGCCATCACCCAGCCCATGACCTCGATGTCGCCGGTGATGGCACTGCCCATATGATTGTTGACGCCGACGGTAAAGGGGATATCGGCAAAGGCTTTTTTGACCCGGTACTGCACTTGCCATTGATCCTGATCCGGCCCGATCGCCCAGGGGCCGGGAGACTTGTCTATTGTGGTGGCCATCGGCAGGTGTAGTAGGGTTTCACGCCCTTCGCGCCAGGCTCGCAGTGCGAGCTGGCGTCCCCACGGGGTGTGAGGCAAGAAGGAGAGGGTGACCTCTTGGGGCAGGGCAAAGACCTGAGGATCATCATGGCGGGCCCCGACGTCGTCGATGATCAGCGCCAGTTGAGCGGCCGACAGTGGGCCAAGCAGCCCCCAAGCCAGCAGGCCGCTCAGCCATGAGCTAAGGCGTCCAGGCCTGAAGCAGATCGTGCGCGGCAAACAACTGTTGGTCATCCTTCCAACTCGTTAACTCCTGTATATTGCTCACTATATCTTCAAGTTGCTGTGCGTCCAATTCGATGTGCAGATCCGGCGCGATCCCCTGTTGATCAATGAAGGTGCCGTCCGGGGTGGCGTAGCGCGCGGTGGTCAGCTTGATGGCGCCGCCTTGGCCCATTAACGGGATCAGGCTCTGCACCGTGCCCTTACCGTAGGAGGTTTCTCCGATCAGGATGGCTCGGCCTTGATCGCTTAACGCACCGGCCAAGATCTCGGCCGCGGAGGCACTGCCTTGATTGATCAATACCGCGACCGGTACGTCACCAAACAGACTGTAGCTGGTGGCACGGTAGTCGCTGTTGGCATCGAAAAAGCGCCCATGGGTGGTCACTATGGTGCCCGAGGTGAGGAACATGTCGGCCACCTGCACGGCGGCATCAAGCAGTCCGCCGGGGTTATTGCGCAGATCCAACACCAAGCCTTTCAGGGGCTGTTGCAGCAGTTGTGTGGCGGCCATGCGAACTTCAAAGGCGGTGCGCTGGTTGAAGCTGGAGATCTTGAGGTAGCCGATATCGCCGGGCAGCAGCTCGCTTTCGCTGGAGGCGATCTCGATCTCAGAGGGACTCAGGCGAAACTGCAACGGCGTCGGGGTATCCTCGCGCTCCAGGGTCAGCAGCAGGTGACGGTCGTCTAAGCTGGCTTGTTTGATGTAGGCGATCAGGGGGTCGAGATTGTCGGCATTGGCGATCAGGCTATCGACCTGCAACAGCACATCGCCGGGTAAGACGCCGGCCGCTTCGGCGGATGAACCGCCTAACGGGGTCACCACCCGGATCAGTTGTTCATCGATGGCGACCTCCAAGCCGTAGCCGTAATAGTGGCCCCGGTTGTTGTCACGCAGCAGTTCGAGGGTGCTGGGACTGAGGTAGGTTGAGTGGGGATCCAGCACTTCGAGCATCCCTTTCAGGGCGCCGTCGAGCAGGGCTTGTTGATCGACATCGTCGACGTAATAGTCGTTGACCAGCTCCTGAATGGCATGGATCAACTCTTGGCTGTGTTCTGTAGTCGGCGCTGTCGCGTCCCTGTGAAACTCCGCCTCAGCGAGGGCGACATGAATGCTGAGAAGGAGGCCGACCAGCAAGGATAACAGGCGCATACGCGCTCCCGACTGATCATTTGGGGACGGCTTTGTGCTTAGCCTTTACGCAGGTACAACTTAGGATCCACGGCGCGCCCCCGATGGCGTATCTCGAAGTATAGACCGGGTTTTTCCAGACCACCGGAGTCTCCGCTTAAGCCCACGGTATCACCGGCTTGAACCTGCTCTCCCACTTGGCGGAGCAAGGCCTGCGCATGGCCATACAAACTTAGGTACTCGTCGCCATGATCCACCACCAGCACCAGACCAAAGCCTCGCAACCAGTCGGCAAACACCACCTGTCCCGACGCGATGGCATTGATCTCGCGGCCGGACGGGGCGCTGAGTAACCAGCCGTTCCACTTCAATTGCCCCTGGCGGGGCTGACCGAAGCGGTGGCTTATGGTGCCGCTCAGTGGCCAGGGCAGTTGCCCCTTTTGTTCGCTCAGGCCCAAGTGGTGCTGACTTTGCGCCAGCGCCTCCAGGGCCTGCTCGATGGCCGCGGCCAACACATCCCGGTTTTCTTGCAGTTGATCCAGTTGCTGGCGCCCCTGAGAGAGGCGCTGATCCAATTGGGCCAGCGCTTGCTGGCGTTCACTCTGCCGCCGCTCTAAGGTGCGTTGCTGCTCGGCCTGCTGCTGATGCAGCTCGGCTTGCTGGGCGCGCACCTGTTGCTGTTGCTCGGTGATCTGCTGCAATTCTGCACGGGTCTGTTTGACGGTGTCGATGGCGTCGATCCGGGCCTGGTTCAGATATTGGTAGTACACCATCATCCGCTCCAGTCGGGCGGGATCATCGTTGCCCAACAGCAGCGCGGTGGCGTCTTGATCGCCACTCATCCAGGCGGTGCGCAACTGATTGGCCAGTTGCTGTTGCTCCGCCTGCTGCCGTTGTTGCAGGGTCTGTGCCTGCTCGGCCAACGAGGCCAGCGCGGTATCGGTGCCCTGCAGCGCCTGTTGGCTGCGGCGCACCGATGCTGCGCTGTCTGAGACCGCCTTTTCCGCTTGCCTAAGCGCCTTGAGCTGCTTGTCCTTATTGATCTGGGCCTGGGCCAGTTGACCTTGCTGCTGGCGGATCTGATCCGCCAGTTGCTGCAGCTTGGCCTGCTGACGCTCCACGTCTGGCTCCAATGCCGCAACGGGCGTTGTCAGTAGCAGCAGAGACAGGCTCAGGGCGGACAGGCGCATGGGCTTTAGCCTTTAAGGGTGATCAGTGACTGGCCGGTCATCTCTGCCGGCACATCCAGATCCATCAGCGCCAACATGGTCGGAGCCAGATCGGACAGGGCGCCCCCGGCGCGCACGGTGCCTTCACGACCGACGTAGATCATCGGCACCGGCTCGCTGGTGTGGGCAGTGTGAGCCTGACCGGTAGAGGCGTCTTCCATCTGCTCGGCGTTGCCGTGATCGGCGGTGATGATGCATTCGCCGCCGACGTTTTGCAGCGCTTCGACCACACGGCCGATGCAGTTATCAACGGCTTCACATGCCTTAACGGCGGCGTCGAAGTCACCGGTGTGGCCGACCATGTCGCCGTTCGGGTAGTTACAGATGATCACATCGTGCTCGCCGGCATTGATGGCGTGGATCAGCTTCTCGGTCAGCTCTTCGGAGCTCATCGCCGGGGCCAGATCGTAGGTGGCCACTTTGGGCGAGTTGATCAGGACGCGGTCTTCGCCTTTGAACGGCTGCTCGATGCCGCCATTGAAGAAGAAGGTGACGTGGGCGTACTTCTCGGTTTCACTGATCCGCAGTTGGGTCTTGCCCTGCTTCTCCAGCCACTCACCCAGGGTGTTGGTCAGTGCGTTTGGCGGGAAGGCGCAGGCGGTGTCGATATCGGCGGCATACTGGGTCAGCATCACGGTGCTGATCAGCTTAGGCGTTGCCTGGCGGGCAAAACCGTCAAAACCGGCGTCAACGAAGGCGCGGGTCAACTGACGGGCGCGATCGGCACGGAAGTTCATGAACACCAGGGCGTCGCCATCCTTCATGGCTTCGGCTTGGCCGATCACGGTCGCGGCCACGAACTCGTCGTTTTCATCGCGGGCGTAAGCCGCTGCCAGGGCGGCTTCGGCGTTGTCAGCTTGATGATCACCCTGTGCCAGGGTCAACAGGTTGTAAGCTTTCTCGACCCGCTCCCAGCGTTGATCTCGATCCATGGCGTAGTAGCGGCCCACCACAGAGGCGATGCGACCACAGCCCAGCTCGGCAAACAGGGCTTCCATACGGGCCAGCGGGCCCTCGGCGCTGCGCGGTGGGGTGTCACGGCCATCGAGGAAGGCGTGCAGGCGAATGTCGGTGGCACCACGACCCGCGGCACAGCGGATCATCGCTTCGATGTGATCAACATGGCTGTGTACGCCGCCGGCGGACAGCAGGCCCATGATGTGCACGGCGCCGCCATTGGCTTTGGCACCATCAACCGCAGCGGTCAATGCCGGGTTGTGCTCAAATTCACCGTCACTGATGGACTTACCGATGCGGGTCAGTTCCTGATAAACCACCCGGCCGGCGCCGATGTTGATGTGGCCCACTTCGGAGTTGCCCATCTGCCCATCCGGCAGACCCACGTCCATGCCAGAGGCGGAGATCAGGCCGCTGGTGGCTTCGCTGAACAGACGATCCATGTTCGGGGTGTTGGCGGTGGTGATGGCGTTATCGGCGGTGGCGGCGCGTGAGCCCCAACCGTCGAGGATAAGCAGTGCGAGTGGCTTCTTTGCGGCAGTCATGATGATTCCTTGAACAGTTCGCTGGCAGGGTACCAAGAGTTATCGATATACAGAACTGAAAGTTTACAACATGCTAAAGCCACCCCACCAGCATCGAGCGGTCGAGTTGTGGCCTAAACCTGCCGAAAACCCCGTCGCCACCAGCGCAACGTGATGCATGGCGTGTGTTGCTCAATGCCGGGGCGCCCGACCAGATGATCCATGACGCACCGGCACAGCCCTCACAGGGGCCGTGTTGTGGTAGAGCGGCCGCGAACTCACCGAGATTTAGTGTGACTGGCCACCACCACAGGGTATACTGCTGAGCTTTGATATTGACCCATTTGCTACAAAGAAGACAGGCAAAACCATGCATGAGTTTATTGATTTCCTCACTCGGAATCCGATTTTGAGTCTCGCTTGGGTCGCTCTGGCGGCTCTGTTTATCAGCTCTTTGGTTCAGGGCAAGCTGAGCAAGTTCACCACGGTGGATCACCAAGCGGCGACCTTGCTGATCAACAAAGAAGACGCCAAGATCTTGGATGTGCGTGGTGAAGACGAGTTTAAGAAGGGTCACATCGTTGACGCTTTGAATGTACCGCTGTCTCAGATCAAAAATAATCAGCTGGCGACGGTTGAAAAGCACAAGAACAGCCCCATCATTGTCGTATGTAACGCCGGGATCAGTTCCAGCCAAGCCGCCAACACCTTGGTGAAAGCGGGCTTTGATAAGGTCTACAACCTGAAAGGGGGCATGACCGACTGGAACGCCGCAAATATGCCGGTAGTGCGTGGTAAGAAGCGCTGAGAAGTCTCAGTGTTGAATTCCGGGTGACAGGCAATTTGCCTGACACTAGACCAAAGCGCTCCCGCAGCACTTTGGGCAGCTCCTGAAGATTGCCAGATCGGCGAACGGATGCCCGATACAACAATAGAATTAAAGGTAAATAGACAATGTCTGAAGCAGCAACCAACAACGAACAAGCCGCACCAGCGTTCCAGATCCAACGCGTATTCACCAAAGACATCTCTTTTGAGACGCCAAACTCGCCAGCGATTTTCCAGAAAGAGTGGAAGCCAGAAGTTAAGCTGGATCTGGACACTCGCAGCAACAAGCTGGCGGATGACACCTTTGAGGTGGTTATCTCCATCACTGTGACCACCAAAGTGGGCGATGATGTGGCGTTCCTGTGTGAAGTGCAGCAGGCCGGTATCTTTACCATTGCTAACCTGCCAGACGCGCAACTGGCCCACGCTCTGGGTGCGGGTTGCCCGAACATTCTGTTCCCTTACGCTCGCGAAGCCGTCGCCAACCTGGTTAACCGTGGTACCTTCCCACCACTGAACCTGGCGCCGGTAAACTTTGATGCGCTGTTTGCTCAGTACCTGCAGAAGCGTCAGCAAGAAGCTGGTGCCGCCCAGGGTGAGCAGGCTGACGCCTGATCTTCAGGAGCTTTTCAGTTGACTGAATCTGCCGATATTACGGTATTAGGGGCGGGGTCTTATGGCACCGCCCTTGCCATTTCTCTGGCTCGCAATGGCCATCGCACCGTGTTGTGGGGCCATAATGGCCAGCACATGGCGGATCTCGCCCAAAATCGCAGCAATGAAGCGTATTTGCCGGGTAACCCTTTTCCGGATCCGCTGATCATTGAACCGGATCTGGCCAAGGCATTGGCCGCGTCGCGCAATGTCCTGGTGGTGGTGCCCAGTCACGTCTATGGTGACGTGCTGCGCCAAGCCAAGCCATTGATGCGTGACGATGCGCGTCTGGTGTGGGCGACCAAGGGGCTTGAGCCCAAAACCGGGCGCCTGCTGCAGGACGTGGCCCGTGAAGTGCTCGGAGAGCAGATCCCATTGGCGATCTTGTCCGGCCCCACCTTTGCCAAAGAGATGGCGGCGGGCTTGCCGACGGCGATCTCTCTGGCCTCGACCGATCCTCAGTTTGCCGATGAAATGGCTAAACTGTTGCATTGTGGGACCTGGATGCGGGTGTACGTGAACCCGGACTTCATTGGCATGCAGCTGGGTGGCGCGGTGAAAAACGTCATCGCTATTGCGGCCGGTATGTCCGACGGTATCGGCTTTGGTGCCAATGCCCGGACCGCCCTGATCACGCGGGGTCTGGTGGAGATGTGCCGCCTCGGTTGCTCGTTGGGGGCCGATAAGGACACCTTTATGGGCATGGCGGGATTGGGCGATCTGGTGCTGACCTGCACCGACAATCAATCACGCAACCGTCGCTTTGGTCTGGCCTTGGGTCAGGGTAAAGGGGTGGAGCAGGCGATGACCGAGATCGGCCAGGTGGTGGAAGGCTTCCGCAATGCGGAGGAGGTCTACCAATTGGCCAAGCGCCAGGGCGTGGAGATGCCGATCACCGATCAGCTGTATCAGGTCTTGTACCAGGATAAGCCGGTGGTTGAGGCCGCCAAGGCGTTGCTGGGTCGAGACATGAAGCAAGAGTAAGTCTCTGAAAGGCTTTATAGATTTAAAAAAGGGGTGCGCAAGCGCCCCTTTGTTGTTTGTTCATCGGGGCAACCCGGGGTGAGAAAGTGATGAAGTTTGATGTGGTGGTGATCGGCGCGGGTGCGGCGGGATTGATGAGTGCTGCGACGGCGGCGGCGCGGGGCCGAAAGGTGTTGGTGCTGGATCACGCCAAGCAGGCGGGCAAGAAGATCCTGATCAGCGGCGGTGGCCGCTGTAATTTCACCAACATGGATGTGGTGCCGGGCAACTACCTGTGCGGCAATCCGCATTTCGTAAAGTCGGCCTTGGCGCAATACAGCCACTGGGACTTTATCGGCATGGTCTGTCG
The DNA here is from genome assembly GCF_039543565.1 of Ferrimonas pelagia. Lineage (NCBI taxonomy): Bacteria > Pseudomonadati > Pseudomonadota > Gammaproteobacteria > Alteromonadales > Ferrimonadaceae > Ferrimonas > Ferrimonas pelagia. The sequence continues at coordinate 28,489 of NZ_BAABJZ010000013.1, forward strand.
CCACGGCATCGCCTACCACGAGCGCGATCATGGCCAGCTGTTTTGTGATGACTCGGCCAAAGAGATCGTGCAGATGCTGCTGAGCGAATGCGATCAGCACGGCGTGCAACTGCGGCTGCGCACCGAGATCCAATCGGTCAGCCACGGGGAGGAGGGATTTTCCTTGGCGACGTCGTTGGGCCGGATCCAGGCTGAGTCATTGATCGTCGCCACCGGCGGCCTGTCGATGCCGAAATTGGGGGCGACGCCCTACGGCTATCAGTTGGCCGAGCAGTTTGGCCTGACAGTGCTGCCGACCCGCGCGGGCTTGGTTCCGCTAACGCTGCGCCCGGAAGATAAGCAGCACTTTGAGCCCTTGTCTGGGATCAGCCTGACCACCTCGATCCAAGCGGGCCCACGGGGCAAGCCATCGGGCCCGGCGTTTACCGAGCAGATGTTGATCACCCACCGGGGCGTGTCCGGTCCGGCGGTGTTGCAGGCCTCCAATTATCGTGGGATCGGTGAGCCGGTCTGTGTCGATCTGCTGCCCTCGGCCGATGTGGCTGAGTTGCTGGCTGAGGCCAAGAGCAAGAGCCCCAAACGGCAACTGTTGACCGTCTTGAGTGAATGGCTACCCGGGCGGCTGGCCGAGGCGCTGATGGCGCGCCAAGCTTGGAGCAATGAGCAGATCGCCCAGCTCAGTAAGGCGCAGATCAGTGAGATCGCGCAGAGCTTGAACGCGTTTGAGTTGAAGCCGGCTGGGGATGAGGGGTATCGCACCGCCGAAGTGACATTGGGTGGGATCGACACCGATCAGATCAGCTCAAAAACCATGGAGTGCAAGACGGTCTCCGGGCTGTTTTTTGCCGGCGAGGTGCTGGATGTGACCGGTTGGCTGGGCGGCTACAACTTCCAGTGGGCCTGGAGCTCGGGTTATGTTGCCGGTCAAAATGCCTGATATTTCAACTTGCTAAGGTGGGTCGTCTGCTTATGGTGGCGCTCAGCCAAAGGATCGGCTGAAGCGGTGGAGCCGGCGTGCTCTGCCCCCCACTTCTGTGATTGAGCCCGAGGCGCCGGACGGGTCGAGGCGCCTTGTCTGCTGGGCTGTTGCGGGTATGCTAGAGAGTCTAAATGGCAGAATAAGGAAGTGACTTTGCCAAGGAGTTTGCGCCGTTTTAGTCGCCGATGGCCGCGCCTTTCCCTCATCTGGATGGTTCCCTTAGTGCTGGTGCTCTGCCTGGCACTGCTTATCGTGATGGATTTTGTGCAGGGGCGGGATCTGATGCGAGGCTATTTGAAGCAGGCGCAGGAGCAGCTGTTGCTGCAGCGTGCCCATCAGATGGAGCAGTTGTTGGTGTCGGCGGGCCCAGCGAAGGCCTCGGAGGTGGCGGAGTCGAGCATGACGCAGTGGGCGCAGGAGGAGGCCCTGCTGGCGGCGGCGATCATCGATCGGGATCAGCGGGTCTTCTTGGGCAGTCGACTGATCTGGCGCGGCGGCCTGGCCAGTCGCTTGCTGGAGGGCTATCAAGGGGAACTGGCGAATCGGGCGCTGCTCAGTGGCCGGCCACTCCTCACCGTGGCACCGCAACGGGCCAGCCTCCAGCTCTATTATCCCCTCGTTCAGTTAAAACCCCACCTCGAGCCCCGATTGTTGTATATGGAGCAGGATCTCACGCCGCTCAACGAGATCAGTCATCAACTGTTCCTCCAGCGCTTGGTAAAGCTGTGGAGCGTCGGTGTCGGCTTGGTGTTGCTGATCTGGTGGCTGAGCCAGCGAATGATGGTGCGTCCCTTAACGGCGCTGCGACAGGAAGCGCGCCGTCTTGGCGAGCCGCAACTGGCGGATGCCCCCCCTCGGCAGCTCAAGGAGATCGATCAGTTGTGGCAGGGCTTCCTGCAGGCCAATCAACGATTGCGTTTGGGTTATAGCCAGTTGGTCGAGAGCGAGCAGCGCTGGTTGTATGCGGTCGAAGGGATGAAGGCTGGGGTGTGGGATTGGCGCATCGATAGGGATCAGGTCTATTTCTCCCACCATTGGAAAGCGATGCTGGGTTATCGGGACGATGAGCTGCTATCCAGCTTTGAGTCTTGGGAGCAACGTTTGCACCCGGAGGATCGGGAGCGGGTGTTGGCTCAGTTGCAGGACTACGTTGAGGGGCGCGCCAGCAGCTTCGAGAACCAGCACCGTTTGTGTCATCGCGACGGGCATTACATCTGGGTGGTGGATCGGGGCATGATCGTCGACTGGGATCCGCGCGGACGGCCTCGTCGCATTGTGGGCAGCCATATCGAGTTGACGGAAGAGGCGAGCCGAGGACGGCGTGAACACCATGAGGTGGTGTCTCGATCCGGCCTGCTCGAGGAGTTGGAGTCGGCATTGATGAGTGACACCGAGCCAGGCGCGGCATTGCTGGCCTATCTGGATCTGGATGACTTCAAGCTGATCAATGACGTGCATGGGCAAGACAGCGGCGATCGCTTACTGGAGCAGGTGCTACAGCGGTTGGAGACGCAGTTCGCCCAGGCGGGGTTGGTGCGGCGCCTTGGCGGGGATGAGTTTGCGCTTTTGCTGATCGGGTTGGATCCGCATCAGCAAGCACTGGCGGCACAGGCGCAGGCCTTTGCTGAGCAGATCCTGGCGGTGGTGGCCAGAGGCTGGTTGCTCGAGGGAAAGCCGGTTCATCTGGGGACCAGTATCGGCTTAGCCCTGTCTCAGCCCGGGGCGCTATCGGGTGCCGAGCCTCTATTGGCCCAGGCCGAGCTGGCCCTGTTTAAGAGTAAGGAGCGGGGCCGGGGCGGCTATTGTTTGTTTAAGGCGGAGTTGCAGCATCAGGTGAGGCAGCGCTTGTGGCTGCGCGATGCTTTGAGTCAGGGGCTGAGCCAGGGGGAGTTTTGCCTCTATTATCAGCCGGTGATGGATGAAAAGGGCGAGATCCACAGTGCCGAGGCGCTGCTGCGCTGGCACCAGTCTCAACGCGGCGAGATCACGCCCACTCAGTTTCTGCCCATCGCCGAGCGTTATGGCCTGTGTTACGACTTGGCCGAGTTGCAGTTGAGTCAGGCTTGCCGCGATCTGGCCGTGATGCGTCGCTATGGCTTGAGCGAATTGATGTTGAAAGTCAGCCCACGGCAGCTGCTATGGCCGCCGTTTGTTGAGCGGCTGAACCACCATCTGGATGAGCAGGGGGTGCCCGCCCGCATGCTGGTGCTTACGCTGGCGGGCGCCGAGTTAACGCCGATCGATCGTGAGCTGTTTGCGGTTCTTACCGATCTCAACACGCTGGGCGTGCGGCTGGCGCTGGATAATTGCGGGGCCGGTTATCTGGCATTGTCTCAGCTGAGTCAGCTGCCGGTGGCGCGACTGAAACTGGATACCCGTGATCTCTGCGCTGGCGGTGCGGCCGCTGCGCCTGCGCGGCCCTTGTTGCAGGCTCAGGCGGACATGGCGGCGGCGATGGCGCTGGAGTGGATGGCGACTGGGGTGGACGACGATGGTTGCTACCAATGGCTGCGAGAGCTGGGCTGTGTGCGCTTCCAGGGCTATCTGTTTAGCGCACCACGACCGTTGGAGAGCTTCTTGGCGCTGCTGCGCACCAAGGGCCGCACTGCGCCATTGGCGTTAGCGCATACCGAGACTCATTGAGCCGCTCGGGCTGCAGCGCTCTGCTGCGGCAGCTCAAACCATTGCTGTAACAGCGTCAGCACTTGGCTGCGGATCTCAGCGCTTTCAATAAACAGTTCGTGTTTGGCGTGCTCGAATCGATGGAGCCGGTGCGGTGGTTGGACGAAGGCCGTTTGCGCTTGGTTGCAGACGACGCTGTCGGCTCCGGCCTGCATCACTAAGATCGGGGTCTGGATCCGTTCGGGCCGGATCCGATCACAAGCGGCCAGCGCCTGTTTGAGCCAGCGGTTGCTGGGATCACCCAGTTGGATCGCTGGGCAGTCGCGATAGAGCTGGCGAAATTGTTGGTATTCCGTGCGGTCCGAGGTGAGTTTATTGCACTCGAATGGGACAGGATCATAGTTATGCCCGCCCAGGATATAGCGTTGTGGCCGCAGCCGGTCACACAGCTCCACCACCGGCTGCAGCAGGGGGCGGGGCAGTGGCAGACATATGCCGAACATGGGGGCCGAAAAGGCGGCGCGCTCGAAATGCTCCGGATAACGGCTCAGGTACAGGGCGGCGATGGCGCCTCCCATCGAGTGCCCCAGTAGCCAATGGCGGGTATGGCCGTCAGGGGCGATATGCTCGCGGTAGAACTGCGCCATGTCCTCGACGTAGTGCTCAAATTGCTCGACGTGACCGATATGGGGGTTGGCCAACATGCGTTGCGACAAGCCCTGTCCCCGATGATCCCACAGGTACACACTGACGCCTTGGGCGTACAAGGCCTCGATTAAGGGCCAGTATTTCAGATAGCTTTCGATCCGGCCGTTGCTGATCACCACGGCGGCGTCGGCGTCAGGATGGCGCAGGATACTGTAGCGAATGGCGATGTTGTCCACACCGGTGAACTCGCCATGCTCAGCCTGGGCCCATAGGGGCCACCGGCTCATCACGTGCGTCAAACTCATTGATCGGCTCTCGCCTTTTGACGTGCCTCAAACGCGGCCAACTGCTCTGGCGTTGCGTCCGGTTGGTGGTTGGCTTTCCATTCGCTGTAGGGCATACCGTAGATCGCTTCGCGCGCGGCGTCGTAGTCGATCGCCTCACCCCGCGCGTTGGCTTCGGCCATATACCACTTTGACAGGCAGTTGCGGCAGAAGCCCGCCAGGATCATCAGATCGATGTTCTGTACGTCCTTATTGTTGTCCAGATGGGTCAGCAGGCGGCGCAGTACGGCGGCCTGGATCTCGGTCTCGGTTTGCGTGTCCATAATGGCTCCTTGATTAGCCTTGTTGCGCGATCCAGCTTTGGATCCGCAGCTCCAGCTCGGTCAGTGGTACGCTGCCGGCCAGCAGCAGTTGATCGTGGAATTGGCGCAGATCGAAGCGATCACCCAGGGCGGTTTCGGCTTGCTCGCGCAGACGCCACAGGGTAAGTTCGCCGATCTTATAGGACAGTGCCTGTCCGGGCCAAGCGATGTAGCGATCGATCTCGGTGCCCACGTTGTGCAGCGACAGTGCGGTGTTGTCGGCGAGGAAGTCGACGGCTTGCTGGCGGCTCCAGCCTTTGGCGTGCATGCCGGTGTCCACCACCAGACGGCAGGCGCGCCACATCTCATAGGTTAAACGGCCGAAGTTGCTGTAGGGATCGGTATAGAAGCCACCCTCGAGGCCGAGCTTCTCGGCATAGAGACCCCAGCCTTCGCCAAACGCACTGATGTAGCTAAAGCGGCGCAGGGGGTGCAGTGCCATCTCCTGGCTGAGGGCGATCTGTAGGTGGTGGCCGGGCACGGCTTCGTGCAGGGTCAGTGCCTCCATCTCATACAGCGGGCGCTTGTCCAGGGCGTAGGTGTTGACCCAGTAGTAGCCGGGTTGGTCATCGTCACTGGGGCCGGCATAGCGGCCGGTGGTGTACTTGGGGGCGATCTCGGCCGGTACGGGCTTGATGCCATAAGGGGTGCGGGGCAGGGTGGCAAAGAATTGCGGCAGCATGGCATCGGCTTGTTTGGCCAGACGAGCGGCGTAGCGCAGCAGTTGCTCTGGAGTCTCGGCGTAGAACTGCGGATCGGTGCGTAGGAAGGTGAGGAAGTCGGCGAAGCTGCCGGTAAAGTCCTGTTGCTGGATCACCTGCTCCATCTCGGCGCGGATCCGGGCTACCTCGGTGAGGCCGAGTTGGTGCACCTGCTCGGCGCTCATGGGCAGGGTGGTGTAGTGCTGGACGCGATTGGCGTAGAAGGCTTCGCCTTCGGGCAGGGCGTGGGCGGCGATGCTGCTGCGGGCGCCGGGTCGATATTCATTGACGAAGAAATCGTAGAAGCGCTGATAGGCGGGGATCACGCCTTGGCGGATCAGCTGTAACCCCTGCTGTTGCGCTGCGGCGTCGTCCAGTGCTGCCAAGGGCGCATAGTAGAGGCTTTGCTCCGGCTCGGTGATGAAGGCACTGATACTGTGCTCGAAGCCGGTCAGCACCGCCTGAGGCACGGTATGGCCGCTTTGCAGGCCTTGTCGCATCCAGTACATCTGCTGGTCGAAATAGCGCGGCAGGGCTTCGAGGCGGCGCAGGTAGGCTTGCTGCGCGGCGGGATCGTCCAGTGTGTTGCCTCGGGCGATCGCGGCAATGTAGGCGTGGAAGCCGCTCTCTGCGGTGATCGGCATGGTATGGGCGCCATAGCGATAGCCATCGATGCGGTTGTGGAGCTGATAGCGCAGGATGGCGAGATCGGCCCGCTCGGTGGGGTTGAGTTGCTCAGGGGCGATCGCCTCGGCCTGACGCAGCAGGGCGAGATCTTGCTGGTGCTGCGCCGCCAGTGTGGCGGGACTGAGATCGGCCAGTTGGCTGGCGGCTTGAGTATCGCCAAAGCGCTGCGCCAGTTGCGGGTTGCGCTCAAGTCGGTACTGCCAGGCCTGATCCATCAGTTGTTGCAGGGTGTCACTGGCGTTGGGGAGCGGGCTGCTGCTGCAGGCACCGAGCATCGCGATCAGGGCGATGAAAATCAGTCTCATACCTCATCCTTGGGGCTCACTGTTTTGGGCGGGACCAGTGTAGCGTGTCGGGCCGGACAAAAAAACGCCGCCACGGCTCGGTATCCGTGGCGGCGTAGTGCTGGGCGAGGGGCGCCCATGCTGGCTTGGGTTAGATCACGCGGCTGAACTGCTGTTGGCGGGCTTTATCGCGGAAGTAGCGATCGAAGCACATGCAGATGTTGCGGATCAGCAGGTTGCCCTGATCGGTGACGCGGATGATGTCGCCTTCATGCTCGACCAGTCCATCTTCGATGAAGGGGGCCAGCAGGGCGATATCTTCGCTGAAGTAATCGTCGAACACCAGATCCCAGTCCTGCTCGATCACGGTTTTATCCAACTCGAAGTGGCAGATCAGCTGCTTGATCACTGCGCGTCGGATGAAGTCGTCTTGCTCCAGGGTGCAGCCTTTCAGCAAAGCGGTGCCGTTCTCGTCCATGGTCTGGTAGTAGTCTTTGAGTGCCACGGCATTTTGGGCATAGGCGTTGCCGATGCTGGAGATGGCGGAGGCCCCCAAACCGAGCAGATCCGCATCCGGTTGGGTGGTGTAGCCCTGGAAGTTGCGATGCAGCTTGCCGGCGCGCTGCAGCTTGGCCAACTCGTCGTCGGGCTTGGCGAAGTGATCCATGCCAATAAACTGATAGCCGGCGTCGACCAGGGTGTTGATGCTGTTTTCCAGGATCTTCAGTTTTTGCGCCGGGCTGGGCAGATCGTCGTCGTGGATCTTACGCTGGGCGGCAAATCGGTGGGGCAGGTGGGCGTAGTTGAAGACGCTGAGCCGGTCGGGGCTGAGCTCTTTGATCCGCTCCAGCGTCTTTTGGAAGCTTTCCGGTGTCTGGTGCGGCAGGCCGTAGATCAGATCGACATTGGTCGAGCGGAAGCCTTTGTCGCGGGCGGTTTGGATCAGGTCAAAGATGAACTGCTCATCTTGCTCGCGGTTGACCGCGGCCTGCACCTGCTTATCGAAGTCCTGTACCCCAACGGAGATCCGGTTAAAGCCCACCTCTTTGAGCACGTCGAGGGTGGTCAGCTCGATCTCACGGGGATCGATCTCGATGGAGAATTCGCCTTCGTCGGCGAAATGGAAATGCTGCTTGAGCAGTGCCGTCAGGCGGCGGATCTGCTCGTCGTTGAGGAAGGTTGGGGTGCCACCCCCCCAGTGCATCTGGGTCACCAGGTAGTCAGCAAAACGCGGTGCCTGAGCTAGGATCTCGCGCTCGAGGTAGTCGAGGTATTGATCGGCCTTGTGGGCGTGGCGGGTGATGATCTTGTTGCAGCCACAGTAGTAGCACAGCTTGTGACAGAAGGGGATGTGGAGATACAGCGACAGATGCTGCTTGTCAGAGCCTTGGATGGCGCTCACTAGTTGGGCGTCGGTGAACCCCGGGTGAAACTCCACCGCCGTGGGGTAGGAGGTGTAGCGTGGCCCCGAGTAGTTGTATTTCTCAATGAGGGCCTGGTTCCAGCTGATCTTATCCTGCACGTTGTCACTCCATAATCCAATCTGTTGGCATTATGCCGCTTTTGTTGGCGGATCCTAGCGTTGTTGAGCGTGATTTTACCGCAATGTTGCGTGGGTGCGATCCCCTTCAACATTTTGCTGATATAAAAAACGGCACCGAGAAGGTGCCGTTTGAGGGAGAAAGGGGGGGATCCTGAGCAGCTTACGTTAGCTGGCCGTCGGCCAGACGAGCGAGATCGGCCGACATGGCTGGGCCCAACTGCTGTTGGGCTCGAGCCAGCTCGAGATCGAGTCGCATGCGCTCCTGACGCTGCAGGGCTTTGCGGGCGCTGAGGATCGGCTGCTCTGCGATCTGATCATACAGGGCGTGCAGCGCGGGAAAGCGCTGACGCCATTGATCCGGATGGCTGCCCGGCAGGCCGCGCAGTAGATTGACCAGACGCAGAGCCCCTTCGGCGGGCTCACATTGCTGTTGGTGACAGGCTTTGGCGATCAGCTGGATCTGAGCTTGCAGTTCGCTGTGACGCATTTGCTCGGCGCGTTGTTGGGCCAAACGCTGCTGACGCAGCTGCCACAGCAAGTACGCGGCATAGCCAGTGAGCACCGCAATGATCAGGCCCGCCAAGAGCACCATACTTCCCTGTACTGTCATGCCTTAGTCCTTGAATTGGTCGAGCAGATCTTCGCCCTGATTGAATGCGTCCAGTAAGGCATCCTCGTCGCTTTGGGCGGCCGGGGCTGGCATAGGCGCGGACTCGATGGCGTCGTCCTCGTCGTGATCTTCGATCCCCAGCTGATCCATCAAGACGGCAATGCGGGCCAGACTGCTGTCGAGCCAGAACTGGTCGTGTTGGGCCAAGACCTCACCGTCTTCAACGCGCTCCAATAAGGTATGCAGGCGTGGATCGTTCTCCAGTTTGGCCAGCTCCTTTTCCGGTGCCAGTGTCTTTGGCTTGGCCGGTGCGGCGCTGGCGACCGTCAGGGCGATCGGCTTTTTGCTGCCCAGACGCGGATCTTTGGCGGCGGCGTCTGGATTGCCTTGTTGTACGGCCTTGCTGCTATGGCGATTGCCGGCCATTTGGCCTTTGCCACGCTTCTTGGTGGCGATCTTCTCTTGTTTCTTTTCCCGCGCTGGCCGTGCTGGGCCATTGCTGTTCACTTTGCGGGATTTCTTTGCTCGGGTCATGGGTCTGCCTCCATTAGGGCCGGCGTTTATACCAGATTATGCCGGTTTTTGCAGCAGAATGACGTCGCTGCCGTGAAATTCCACCGTTAAACCTTGTTGGCGAGCCAGGAAACGGAAGGTCGCCGGGCTGAAAAAGCACACGTGGGTGGGATCGTTTTTGTAGTGCCATTGCGCAAAGGCGTTGGCATTACGCACCATCTTGGTCATTAGACCCAGGGTGCCGCCGGGTTTGAGCAGACTCATCAGCAGCTGCCATTCACGACCGGGCCGGTAGAAGTGCTCGATCGCTTCGGTGCAAGTGACGAAATCGTACTGGCGTCTTAGCGGGGTGCGATCGGGCTGATAGTAGATGTCGTACAGCGCCATGCGGTGGCCGGCCTGCTCCAGCATGCTGGCCAGCACCGGCCCTGGACCACAACCAAAATCCAATCCATCACTGCCCTCGGGCAGGCGGGCCAATAGCGGATCCGCCAGGCGCGACAGAAAGCGGCGGTAGCCTTGATCGGTCGGACTGTTCTGGTGTTGATCGTAGATCTGCTTTTCGGCATTGGCGGGCAGCAAGGCTGAGGGATCAACGAACACTAGCTGGCACTGCTGGCACTGAAAGTAGTGGCGGCGTTTATCCTGATGGTAATGGTGGGATTGAGGGTGCTGGCACAAGGGGCAAAGCATGGATCTTCCTGGCACGTCGGTCGAGAGCACAGTATACCCAATTTGCTGGCTTGGGTGGCGGGCGGCGATCGCAACGGAAAAACAGACAATAAAAAAGGCGACAGGATGTCCTGTCGCCTATTGGGTGCCAATGGACACACCTTTCTATTTGCTAACCAAGAGTTCCGTTCTTGCTCAGTGACGTTCCCGGTCTGTTCCCTTTTCTTTGCAGCGCTTCCATGCCTATCTTTTGTTGTTATAGGTCAACCTTGACGCTTTGTTAGTCGTCCTTTGATGGTTTTCCATAACCATAATGACCACTGTCCTAGTGGCGACCGTCTTCCTGACGAGAGTAACCATCCATGTGGTTCCCATATCCATGGGATCAAGCTCTCCGGCCTGTCTGATCCGTCCAGGATGGCTTCCGGTGCGAATACACACATCCTGTGCGTGCTCCATACTGCCAACGGCAAGTCCATCTCCGTGGCCAACTCCTGTTCGACGCCCACTCTACTCAACTTGAGCTGGATCGCAACTTTTTTAACCGCGAGAATTGCGTCAAAAATAATTGTTAAATCAACAAGCTGTTGATTTAAATGAGTATTGTGTGGGTCTTTGACGTTTCGTTTTGATGATCTCTGTGGGGTATGGGGGTGAATGTCTTACACCGACTCTGGCTTGTGACTGGTATCAAATAGGTTGCGCTGGTGACTTATTTTGTTGGTGGGGAGCGAGGTAGCGTGTTTAAGCTGAGAACTCGGTATTGCTGGCATAAAAAACGGGCCCTTGAGGGCCCGTGCTCGCGCAGCGTTACGACGGTTACGGCATGCTGCTGATGTATTCCGCCAGCACAGCGATGTCGTCATCACTGAGTTTGGCGGCGACGTCGCTCATCATGCCATTGAGGTCATTGTGGCGTGCGCCACTGCGGAATTTTTCCATTTGGGCCTTGAGGTAGCCGGTGTGTTGGCTGGCGAGGGCGGGATAGCCGGCCAGACTCATGCCGCTACCGTCGGTACCGTGACAGGCGACACAAGCGGTGATCTGGCGCTTTGGATCGCCACCCAGATACAGTGCTTGGCCTTGTGCCTGCGCCTCGGCACTGGCGGGTTTACCTGGACTGATGGTTTGGCTGGCATAAAAGGCGGCGACATCTGTGATGTCTTGCTCACTCGCCAACATCATGGCCATACCGCTCATTACGGGATCGTGGCGACCTTCGGCGCCGCCGGTTTGTCCGGCGAGTTTGAATTCGGTGATCTGCTTGATCAGGTAATCCTGATGCTGACCGGCGATTTTAGGATAGAGATCGATCTGGCTGTTTCCGTCCATGCCATGGCAGGCGAGACACGTCGCCGCTTTGGCTTGGCCCGCAACCGGATCGCCTTCGGCGAACGCTGCAGTGGACAATGTGGACAGAATAGCGAGGGCAACAGCATACTTTTTCATGACGTTCCAACTTTTCTTCTTTAGCGTTTCTTTCCCTGCCGCATCGCTCGCCTGTTAAAATGGAGGGAGCATGCTGCGAGCATTTTACACGAAACCAGAGCCAGATCTAAGAGTTAGTGTGTTTTGTGAGCTGAACCACGCTCGTTGAGCCTTGACCTCACGGAGACTTACGTGACAGAACAACATATTGATTTTCGCCTAGCGCAATTTGTGACCAGTGCACCGGACATTACCCATCTGCCGGAAGATATCGGCATGGAGATCGCGTTTGCCGGTCGCTCCAATGCCGGTAAGTCCAGTGCTCTGAATACCCTGACCGATCATCGCGGTCTGGCCCACATCAGTAAGCGTCCCGGCCGCACTCAGCTGATCAACGTTTTTCGTCTGACGGATGACAAACGGCTGATCGATCTGCCCGGCTACGGCTTTGCTAAGGTGCCGCTGGAGATGAAGCTGGCTTGGCAGGAGAAGCTGGCACAGTACCTGGAAGAGCGCCGTTGCTTAAAAGGTTTGGTGGTCTTGATGGACATCCGCCACCCATTGAAGGATCTGGACTTTAATATGATCCGCTGGGGTGTGGCGGCGCAGATGCCGGTATTGGTGTTACTGACCAAAGCCGACAAGTTGAAGCAGGCGGAGAAGCAGAAAACCCTGCGCACGGTGAAGGCGCGTCTGGCGGAAGAGCTGGATGGCGAGATCGTGGTGCAGCTGTTTTCGTCGCTGAAAGGCACGGGCCGAGAGCCAGCCCTAAACGTACTGAATGGCTGGTTCCGCCGTCATGACGACGAGCAGCTCGTCGTTTTGTGAGCAAAAAAAACCGGTGTCCTAAATGGGGCACCGGATAAAGCGTATTCTGAGAAACGGCTTTCAATAAACGATAACAAGACGCTTCAATCGTCAGGATTGAAAACGTGGGATCATCATAGCTCAGAAATCGCACACTTTAAAGCAATTGCTCTATGCTTGAGTCAAAAAAAGGCACAAAAAACCCCGACGATAAACATCGCCGGGGTGCCAAATTTTGGCGATTGCCCAATGGACAATCAAAACAGGTTTGAAAGATAGAACATCTTACCTCTGTACCCTACCGAGCTAGCATAGCGTTGCCTTGTTGGTAGGGAAAGTGTCTTCACTAGTGGATTGTTTATTTTGTGTTGAGCATCACAAAAGAGCGAGGGTAGGCCCCTCGCCTGGGTGTGACCGTCATTCAATTGTGCGGAGCGATCTCGCTCAGTGGGCTTGATCCCAGTTGTCGCCGATCCCGGCGTCGGCGATCAGCGGCACGTCCAATGTCGCGGCCTGCTCCATTAGCTGGCACAACGCGTCTTGATGTTTCTCGACGTCAGACGCCTTGACTTCAAACACCAATTCATCGTGCACCTGCATCAGCAGCTTGATCTCATCGATCGGCTGCTTGGCCAGGTAATCGGCCACGCTGAGCATGGCTTTCTTGATGATGTCCGATGCGGTGCCTTGCATCGGGGCGTTGATGGCGGTGCGTTCGGCCGCTTGCTGGCGCATTTTGTTGCGGGCGTTGATCTCCGGCAGGTGCAGGCGACGGCCAAACAGGGTCTCGACGTACTGATCGGCGTGGGCCTGCTCGCGGGTGCGATCCATGTAGTCCTGCACGCCCGGGTAACGGTCGAAATAGGTGTTGATGTAGTCCTGAGCTTCGCCGCGGGGGATGTGCAACTGCTTGGCCAGACCAAAGGCGGACATGCCGTAGATCAAACCGAAGTTAACCGCTTTGGCCCGGCGCCGCTGCTCTGTGGTGACGTCATCAAACGGGGTGCTGAACACTTCGGCTGCGGTCGCGCGGTGAATGTCTTTGCCAGCGGCAAACGCTTCCAGCAGGCCCTTGTCTTGCGATAGATGGGCCATGATCCGCAGTTCAATTTGCGAGTAATCGATGGCCAGCAGTTTGCTGCCCTCGGGGGCAATAAAGGCCTGACGGATACGGCGGCCCTCTTCGCTGCGGATGGGAATGTTCTGCAGGTTGGGATCGGAGCTGGACAAGCGCCCGGTGGCGGTCACGGCCTGATGATAAGAGGTGTGCACCCGGCCATTGGCCTTGACCAGTTGCGGCAGTTTGTCGGTGTAGGTGTTTTTCAGCTTGGCCAGGCTGCGGTGTTCCAGAATGAGCTTGGGCAACGGGTAATCCAGCGCCAGCTCCTGCAGTACCTCCTCGGCGGTGGAAGGCGCACCTTTCGGGGTTTTCTTGATCACCGGGCAGGACAGCTTTTCAAACAGGATGGTCTGCAGCTGCTTGGTGGAGGCCAGATTGAACACTTCACCCGCAATGTCATGGGCTTCCCGTTCCAGTTGCTCCAACTTTCCGGCGATCTCGCTGCTTTGCTGATGCAGCATGTCGCTGTCCAGCAGCACGCCGTTGCGCTCCATCTGCGACATGATCGGCACCAGTGGCAGCTCGATCTCACGGAAGATCCGTGCCGGGCCTTCCACCTCTTCCAGTCGTGGCAACAGGTGTTGGTGCAGACGCAGGGTAATGTCGGCGTCTTCCGCCGCGTACGGGGCGGCCTGCTCCAGAGGGATCTGGTTGAAGGTCTTCTGTTTGGCGCCCTTGCCGGCGATCTCTTCGAAATGGACGGTCTTGTGGCCGAGGTATTTCAGTGCCAGATCGTCCATATTGTGCTTACCCGCGGTGGAGTTGAAGCAGTAGGACTCCAGCATGGTATCAAAGGCGATGCCACGCAGCTCGATGCCGTAATTGGCCAGCACCGACATGTCGTATTTGAGGTTCTGACCGACCTTTTTGGCATTCGCATCTTCCAGCAGCGGCTTGAACTTAGCCAACACCCGCTCACGGTTCAGCTGCACTGGTGCGCCTTCGTAGTCATGGGCGACCGGCAGGTACGCAGCTTTGCCCGGCTCGACAGCAAAGGACAGCCCGACCAACTCGGCGGCCATGTAATCCAGGCTGGTGGTTTCGGTATCAATGGCAAATAGCTCGGCGCCTTTGAGTTTTTCCAGCCAGCTATCGAGCTGCGCTTCGGTGAGGATCAACTCATGCTCGGTCTGCACCTGAGCACGGGTGCTCGCCGCAGGTGTGGCGTCGCTCGATGCGGTGCCGTTGCCCTTGGGCAACACATCGCCGCCATCCAGTACTTCGTTGAGCCAGCGGCGGAACTCCATCTCGCCGTACAGCTTGGCCAGCGCGTCACGATCGATCTCCCGCATGGCCAGATCGTTCGGGCCCTCATCCAACTCGACATCCAGTTTGATGGTGGCCAGCTCGTAGGAGAGGAACGCCGCATCTTTGTTTTCAGCCAGCTTCTTGGGCATGGTTTTGCTGCCGCGAAAGCCCAGTGGCACTACCGCATCGATGTCTTGATAGATGGCTTCCAGGCTGCCAATGCCTTGCAGCATGGCCAATGCGGTCTTTTCTCCGACGCCAGGGAGGCCGGGAATGTTATCGACCTTATCGCCCATCATGGCGAGCAGATCGATGATCAGCTCGGGGCCGACGCCAAATTTCTCTTTGACGCCCGCCGGATCCAGCGTGGTGTCGGTCATGGTATTGACCAGGGTGACCTTGTCGGTTACCAACTGCGCCATGTCTTTATCACCGGTGCTGATCAGCACATCAAAGCCGGCTTTTTCGCCTTGTACCGCCAGGGTGCCGATCACGTCATCGGCTTCGACCCCGCTTTTGACGATCATCGGTAAACCGAGCGCCTGGATAATGGCGTGTAGGGGCTCGATCTGACTGCGCAGATCGTCCGGCATGGAGGGGCGCTGCGCCTTATATTCCGGGTAGATCTCGTCACGAAAGGTCTTGCCCTTGGCGTCGAACACGACCGCCATATGGGTGGGATCATACTGGCGCAACAAGCTGCGCAGCATGTTGACCACGCCGTATACGGCGCCAGTAGGCTCGCCTTTTGAGTTGGTCAGGTGCGGTGGCGCATGGTAGGCGCGATACAGATAGGATGAGCCGTCGACCAGGATCAGCGGTTTCTTTTCGGACTGGGACATGGGGCCAAATTGGGTTGATAAGTCAGGTGAGTAGGATGCCACGTTGCTGCGCCGAATTGCCAGCGTCTCACTGAGTTACGCACAGCAAAGAGCGCAGCAATTAAGCTGTGGATAACTTTGTGCACAAAGACTGTGGACAACCTAGGCAAGATCCGTGATCTGGATCATTGCAAATCGAGCAAAGCTATAAAGGACGGGGCCTACGCGAGATCTTGTATCGATTACATGGCGTTGCGTTATTGGGTCGGCTCAGTGTGGATAGCTGATCTCGTCCATGAAGCTGTGAGCTAGAGAAAGGGCGTTACTGCATCAGGCTCCTTCCCGATGTACGACGAGTAATTTAGCACAAAAAAGCAGCGGATCTACCCCCACTCGAAAAAAATGTTAAATCAAAGATCCATGCTGACAACCTCGTGTTGTCAGCATGGCTGTATGTCGTCGTATCGAGCGGTTAATTGGTGTGTTTTTTCCTGTTTGCTGGTTTTGTGTCGGGCGCGCTACAGTGCCTATCACAGCCCAGTAGGAAAGGACTGTGGCCTTCAACTCGAAGATCTAACAGGGAACGGCTCGCGATGTTAGCGGTGCCACAAAGCAAAGGAGAGGCAAGATGAAAAAGATCGCAGTGATCCTCAGCGGTAGCGGGGTGTTTGATGGCAGTGAGATCCATGAGGCGGTACTGACCCTACTGGCACTGGCGCGAGCCGGTGCTCAGGTGCAGTGCTTTGCGCCGGATCGGCCGCAGATGCACGTTGTGAACCATCTGACCGGCGAAGTGGAAGCGGACGACACCCGTAATATCCTGGTGGAAGCGGCGCGCATTGCCCGTGGCGAGATCCTGCCATTATCGGCATTGGATGCGACCGAGTTTGATGGGCTGATCTTGCCCGGCGGCTTTGGTGCCGCGAAAAATCTGTGTGACTTTGCTGTGGCGGGCACGGAATGCCAAGTGGCGGACGATATGATGCTGGCGGCCCGCCAGTTTATTGAGGCGGGCAAACCCAGTGGCTATCTGTGTATTGCCCCCATCATGTTGCCGAAGATCGCTGGCAAAGGGGTGAAAGGCACCATAGGCACGGATGGGGAAACCGCTCAGGCCTTTAACCTGATGGGCGGTGAGCATCGGTCGTGTCCGGTGGATCAGATCGCCGTGGATGAGGCCCGCAAGATCGTCTCCTCTCCAGCCTATATGTTGGCGGGTAATCTGCTTGAGGCGGAGGCCAGCATTAATGCGTTGGTGACTCGGGTGTTGGAGTGGATCGACTAACGGGTTTCGGGCAAAAAAATGGCCAGCACGGCGCTGGCCTAAATTGTGTGAGCAATGTGCGTCAAGACGGGAGTGAGCATCCCGTCCCATTGGAACGCAAATAAACGATAATCAATATCATTTGCATTGGCAAGTTTTTGGCCAATATTTTTATTCGGCGTGTGTTATCGGCTTGGAAAAATGGATGCGGTGATCCAGCGAGGTATCGCCTTTGGCTTCACAGTCGATGATGTGAAAGCCATTGCTCAGCAGCAAGTGCAGCATGGCCGGATAACGGTTGCGGCTTTTGACGCTGAGGCGCTGATAGCCATGGGCTCGGCCCCATTGCATCTGTTGATCCAATAGCCGTTGGGTGCTGCCCAGAGTGCGAAACTCTGGCAGGGTGCCCACCATCCAGACGTAAAGTTCCTGCGCAGAGCGGGCGTAACTGACGTTAAAGCCAATGGCCTGATCGCCCAACTGGGCGATCAAGATGCGGTGTGCCACACCCGCCAATCGCTGTTGGTAAACGCCAAGGCCATAGGGCTGATCGAACTCCGGCACCTGCTGGCTCAGCGCCACCACTTCTTCCATGCTGCCCAATCGCCATTGCACTTGTGTCACCTTGGTCTTCATGCGGATCTCAGCCCCAACTCGCCTTTTAGGGTGGCCATAAAGGTTTCAATATAGGCCCAGCGGCGCTGTCCTTCCGCCTTGCCGGCGTCGGTGCTCAGTTGGCCGGGCAGGTGTTGCAGCTTGACGTAGAAGTGATCCAGGCAATAGGTCGAGTCATCCAGTTCGCGCTGCTCGGCGAAGGGATCGTCGCTGTGATACAGCTCATTGCCGAACTGGCCACCCAGCATCAGGCAGCGGGCGAGGCCGATGGCGCCGATGGCATCGAGCCGGTCGGCGTCCTGTACGATCTTGGCCTCTAACGTCTCGGTGGCGATCCCCGCCGACCAGCTGTGAGCGGCGATGGCGTGGTGGATGGCGTCGATATATTGCTCTGGGTAGCCGTACTCACGCAGCAGCTCGATCGCTTTGTCAGCGGCCAGCACCGAGGCCTGACTGCGGCGCGGATCGCGCTTGTCGATCAGCACCACATCGTGCAACCAGGCGGCCGGCAGGACGACGGCCAGTTCGGCATTTTCGCTGATGGCCAGCTGCTCGGCGGCGGCCACTACCCGCTCGATGTGTGCCAGGTTGTGCGCGCCATCGCTGCCGGCGGCTTGTGCCCATTGACGGCATCGTTGTTGCCAAGACTGATCGAATACAAACGGTTGGGTCATGCCAGATCCTGATACTGCGTATAGTTAGGCGGCCGATTTTACTCCGCCGCTTTGCCATTTCAAGACGGCTTGGGCCGGTATCGGGTAATAAAAAAGCGCTGTTCGCGGGGGGCGAACAGCGCTGGGTGTGCGTCGGCGATCTCCCTCCGGGATCAGCCGAGCTGGGTCTGGCGCTGCGCCGTGCCGCGCAAGATGCTATCGCTCAGCAGCTTAAGCAGGACGCCATAGGCTGGCAGGAACAGCAGCAGGCTGATGGCCAGTTTAAAGCCGTAATCGACGGTGGCGATCTCGACCCAGTGCTCCGCCATAAAGGGATCGGCGCTGGCGTAGAAGGCGATGGAGAAGAACACCACGGTGTCCACCAGGTTGCCGACCACGGTGGATCCCGCCGGAGCGACCCACCAAGCCGCTTGCTTACGCAGTTTGGCAAAGACCTTGATGTCCATCAGCTGGCCCACCAGATAGGCGGTGAAGCTGGCCAAGGCGATACGGCCGACAAAGCTGTTGAACTCGCCCAGGCCGGATAGGCCCTGATATTCACCTTGATACCAAAGTACGGAGATCAGGTAGGACAGGATCAATGCCGGGATCATGGCACCAAAGATAATGCGTCGGGCCGCTTGGGCACCGAAGATCCGCACCGTCAGATCGGTCGCCAGATAGACGAAGGGAAAGGTAAAGGCACCCCAGGTGGTGTGGTAGCCAAACAGCTGAAACGGCAGCTGTACCAGGTAGTTCGACGCCGCAATAACGGCAATGTGGAAGCTGATCAGGATCAGCAGGGCGCGCTTGATCTGCGCCGCACTCAATTGAAGCATGTTGTCACCTTTTTGATGTTCGGGGTGAGGGAACCCGTACGACTGATTTGGTTCTTTTGGCGCGTGCATTGGCCAAAAAGAGGGCGGAATTATAGGCAGCGATGAGAGCAATGCAAGGCTTTCGTGATCCATCGCCTCTCAATCTGCTCAGGGAGTGGCATAATTAGCTCCAATATTCGCTCAAAAAGGATCGTCAAAGTGAGTCAAGATTGCTGCAGCCAACCTGGGCTGATGTTGCCTGAGCAGGCGTTGGAAAAGATCCGGGCCGCCGTGGTGCCGTTCTCCACATTGGAGTGGGTGGCGCTGGAGCAGGCCGCAGGCCGGGTATTGGCCCAGGACATCGAGTCCACTTTGGATCTGCCTCTGTTTGCCAACTCCGCCATGGACGGATATGCGGTGCGCAGCGTTGAGGTGGCGGCGGGCACGCAGATGCCCATCGCCGGCAAAGCCTTCGCCGGTGTGCCGTTTGAGGGCGAGTGCGGTCCCGGCGAATGCGTGCGCATTATGACCGGTGCGCTGTTGCCGGAAGGGCTGGACAGCATTGTGATGCAGGAAGTGGTGGAGAGTGACGGTGAGACCGCGACATTCTCTGAGGCGGTGCGTCACGAGGCGTTTGTTCGCGGCCGCGGTAGCGAGCTGAAGGCGGGCACTCAAGTGCTGAGCGCCGGCACCCGTATCGGCGCGGCGGAAGTCGGCGTGTTGGCCACCGTCGGCGTAGGGCAGGTACCTGTGTATCCCCGCATCAAGGTGGCGCTGTTTTCCACTGGCGATGAGCTTAAGGCGCCGGGTACCGAGCTCAAACCGGGGGAGATCTATGACTCCAACCGCCACGCGCTGCGTACCATGCTGCAAACCCTGCACTGTGAGGTACTGGATCTGGGCGTGATCCCGGACGATCTGGATCAGATCCGGGCCGCGTTTGCCAAGGCCGATGCCGAAGCCGATGTGGTGGTCACCTCCGGCGGCGTTTCGGTCGGTGAAGCGGATTACATCAAGTTGGTACTGGATGAGCTGGGCCAGGTCAATTTCTGGAAGCTGGCGATCAAGCCGGGCAAGCCGTTTGCCTTTGGCAAGTTGCCCAATTCTTGGTTCTGCGGCCTGCCGGGCAACCCAGTCTCCTCCATGGTGACCTGCTACCAGCTGGTGACGCCACTGCTGGCGCACCTGGGCGGTGAACAGCGCGCGCCAGCCTTGACCCTCAAGGCGACGCTGCAGCACGGGTTGCGCAAAGGCCCGGGCCGACAGGAGTACCAGCGCGGTGTGCTCGGTAAGAATGCCGAGGGCGAGCTGATCGTCAGCACCACCGGCGCGCAGGGCTCGGACATGACCACCTCGATGAGCCGCGCCAACTGCTACATCGTATTGCCAAGGCAATGCGGCGATCTGGACGCGGGCGCTGTGGTCACGGTTGAGCCCTTTAACGCCAGCCTGAATGGCAACCTGGGCGGGGGCCTGTGATGGAAGACATTCTTTCCGATCCCGAACTGATGCGCTACAACCGCCAGATCGTCATTCGCGCGTTCGATATGGACGGGCAGGAGGCGCTGAAGCAGTCCAAAGCCTTGATCCTCGGTGTGGGCGGCTTGGGCTGTGCCGCCGCGCAATATCTGGTGACCGCAGGCATTGGCGCGATCACCTTGGTGGATTTTGACCACGTCGAGTTGTCCAACCTGCAGCGTCAGGTGCTACACCGCGACAGCCGTATCGGCGTCAACAAGGCGGTGTCCGCGGCGGAAGAGCTCAAGTCACTCAACCCACATGTGGCGATCTCGGTGATCGACCGTCTGCTGGATGAGCCCGAGCTGGCCGAGCAGGTGCAAGCGCACGATATTGTGCTCGACTGCACCGATAACCTGATGATCCGCGAGCAGCTCAACCGCTTCTGCTTTGCCGATAAAACCCCGTTGATCTCCGCCGCCGCCATCCGCATGGAAGGCTTGGTGACGGTATTTGATTACTTGGATGACAAGCCGTGCTACCAGTGCTTCGCCAGCCTGTTTGGCGAGCAGCAGTTGTCTTGCGTCGAGTCCGGCATTCTCGCCCCTGTGGTGGGCATGGTGGGCTGTTTGCAGGCCACTGAGGCGGTCAAACAGCTGTCGGGCATGGGTAAGACCCTGTCCGGTCGCATTTTGATGATCGACGCCATGACCATGGAGTTTCGCGAGATGAAACTGCCTAAGCGGCCGGGCTGTCCGGTCTGCGGCTGAGCGCGTAGCAAAAAAACGGGAAGCCTAAGGCTTCCCGTTTTTTATCTGAAGGGCATTAAAAGCGGATCTGCTCGCCGCCTTGCTTGGCCACGGACTCGGACAGGAAGGCAAACAGCTCGTTGCCGCTGCGATCGCAGATCCACTGACCGTCGACGTAGTTGTAGTGATAACCGCCAAACTTGGTGGCCAGCCACAGCTGGTGCAGTGGCTCCTGCTTGTTCAAGATGATGTGGCTGCCGTCGATGCACTCGATCTCGATCACGTTGCCGGCTTGATCGTAATCCAACTCCAGCTCGGAATCGTCGATCACTTCGGTGATCCGCTCGATCGCGGCGTCGGCCAACTGATGATAAGTGCTGCTGTCCATGGTCATAACCGGGTCTCTTTTGCATTTGTCTGGGCTTGAGGCGATTATACGGCCATCTAAACAAAAATAGGCACTGTTAAGGAGCCCCATGCGTCCGATCCCTCTTTTGCTCCTATTCTTCCTGGGCCTGGCTGGCTGTGGTCAAACCGGCCCACTGTACTTGCCGGAAGCCCCGGCAGAGAATCAGGCCGAGCAGAGTCAAAATGAGCAAGAAACGCAGAAGGACGACTCGGACTCCGAGTGAGCGTGCGACAACACATAAGGACAGACGTTGGATCATTTCACCTATCAACAGGGTCATCTGTACGCCGAGAGCGTAGCGGTGGCCGAGATCGCCGCCCAGTACGGCACGCCTTGTTACCTCTATTCCCGGGCCACCATCGAGCGTCACTATCGCGCGTTCGATGAGGCGGTGGGCGCACACCCCCATCTTATTTGCTATGCGGTGAAGGCCAACTCCAACCTCGGTGTGCTCAATGTACTGGCTCGATTGGGCAGTGGCTTTGATATCGTCTCCGGTGGCGAGCTGGCCCGGGTGTTGGCGGCGGGGGGCGATCCCGCCAAGGTGGTGTTTTCCGGCGTGGGCAAAACCAGCGAGGAGATCCGTCAGGCGCTGCAGGCGGGCATTCACTGCTTTAACGTCGAGTCCGAGCCGGAGCTGGATCGGATCCACCAGGTAGCCGAGCAGCTGGACTGTCAGGCGCCCATCTCCATTCGGGTTAATCCCGATGTCGATGCCGGCACCCATCCTTATATCTCCACAGGCCTGAAACAGAACAAGTTTGGCATTGCCATGGAGCGGGCCGAGGCGGTCTATCAGTACGCTGCCACGCTGCCGCATCTGGACATCAAGGGCGTGGATTGCCATATCGGCAGTCAACTGACCGAGCTGGCGCCGTTTTTGGATGCGCTGGAGCGCTTGCTGGGGTTGATCGATCGCTTAGCGGCGCAGGGGATCACCCTGTCTCATCTGGATGTCGGGGGGGGCCTTGGCGTTAACTACGATGACGAGAAGCCGCCGTTACCGGCCGAGTACGCCGCAGCACTGCGCGAGCGGCTGGGGGATCGCTCTCTTGCGCTGATCCTAGAGCCGGGTCGCGCCATCATGGCCAATGCGGGTGTGCTGATCACCCAAGTGGAGTTTCTCAAGCGCGGTGAGGATAGGGATTTTGCCATCGTCGACGCGGCGATGAACGATCTGCTGCGCCCGGCGCTCTACAGCGCCTGGCAGAACATCATCCCGGTCAGCCCGCGCGAGGGCACGGCCCGTCGCTACGATGTGGTCGGCCCGGTGTGTGAAACCGGGGATTTTCTCGGCAAGGATCGCGCGTTGGTGCTGAGTCCGGGCGATCTGCTGGCGGTGCGCAGCGCCGGGGCATACGGCTTTACCATGTCCTCCAATTACAACAGTCGGCCGCGTGCGGCGGAGGTGCTGGTGGATGGCGACGAGGTGCATTTGGTGCGTGCGCGTGAGACGGTAGAACAACTGTGGCAAGGGGAACGGCTTCTGCCGTAAACTAGCCGAATGCGAAAAGTTTAAGGCGATAATTTTGATACAGTTTTCCAAAATGCATGGCTTGGGCAACGACTTTATGGTGGTGGATGGGGTGACCCAGAGCTTCTATTTGTCGCCGGATGCCATCCGTCGCCTGGCTGATCGCCATACCGGGATCGGCTTTGATCAGCTGTTGCTTGTGGAGCCGCCGTACGATCCTGAGCTGGACTTCCACTATCGGATCTACAACGCCGACGGCAGTGAGGTCGAGCAGTGTGGCAACGGAGCCCGCTGTTTTGCCCGCTTTGTGCAGATGAAGGGGCTGGTCAATCGCGACGAGATCTCGGTATCTACTCAGCGCGGTAAGATCACCCTCAAGCTGGAGGGCGAGGATCGGGTTAACGTCAACATGGGCGTGCCGGACTTCGAGCCCGCTTCCTTGCCGTTTCGGGCAAAGAAGGCGGAGAAGACCTACCTGCTGCCGACCGAGGCGCAAACCGTATTGGCCGGCGCCGTCTCGATGGGCAACCCGCACTGTGTGCTCAAGGTGGATGACGTCGATAGCGCGCCGGTTGAGACGCTGGGGCCTTTATTGGAGCGGCATGAACGCTTTCCCAAGGGGGTCAACGTCGGCTTTATGCAGGTGATCAGCCGTGATCATATCCGTCTACGGGTGTTCGAGCGTGGTTGCGGCGAAACCCAAGCCTGCGGCACCGGCGCCTGTGCTGCCGTGGTGATCGGTCATCATCAGGGCTTGCTGGCCGACAAGGTTCGGGTCGATCTGCCCGGCGGCACCCTGATGATCCGCTGGGAAGGCCCGGGCTCACCGGTTCATATGGTGGGACAGGCCACCCATGTGTATGACGGACAGATCGAACTATGAGCCAGAATAATCTCACGCATCTCAACGACGTCGATCCCCTGCTGGTGCGGGAGTATCTGCTGGATCACCCAGAGTTCTTTGCGCGTTATCCTGAGCTGTTGCTCAGCTTGCAGATCCCCCATCAGGATCGCGGCGCGGTCTCCTTGGTGGAGCGGCAGCAGAGCATGTTGCGTGAGCGGATCGGTCAGTTGGAGGAGGAGATCACCTCGCTGCTGAGCGTGGCGGCGCGTAATGAGGAGATCTATCGTTTTTACAGTGAGCTGCTGTTTGATCTGCTGGCACTGGACGATCTGGAGCAGGTGCAGCGAGAGCTGGCGGCACGGCTGCGGGCGCAATTCCGTTTTACCCGGGTGCGGCTGATCGCCGCCGATAGGCCCGGTCAGTTTGAGCTTGAGGCGATCGCCCCCATCTTGCGTCATCGCTTGGATGGTCGTGGCTATTACTTGGGACGCCTGCCGGCGGTGGAGGCCCGCTTGCTGGTGGGGATCGAGACCGGCTCGGTGGCACTGATCGGTTTGGGCAGGCCGAACGCCTGGGTTGGGGTGTTGGCCATCGCCTCGCACGATCCCAGTCACTTTGTCCCGGAAATGGGCACCATGCTGCTCGATCAGCTCAAGCAACTGCTGACCTTCCGCCTGCAACAAGCGCCCAATGGATAAGGTGATCCCGCGCTTTCTGCGCTACCTGCAGAGCGAGCGCCAGCTGTCCGAACACACCCAACGAAACTATCAGCGTGAGCTTGAGCGCGCGCTGCCCATTCTGCAGGCCCAGGCTCTCACCGATTGGGCGCAGTTGCGGCCGGATCACTGCCGGGCGCTGTTGGCCACCCTGCATCGGCAAGGGCTGTCGCCTCGTTCGCTGTCGCTGACCCTGTCGGCTTTGCGCCAGCTGGTGCGCTTCTTGTTGCGTGAGGGGCAATTGAGTCAGGATCCCACCACCGGCGTCAGGCCACCGAAACAGGCACGGCCGTTGCCGAAGAACCTTGATGCCGATCAGATTGACGGCTTGTTGGCGATCGACGACACCGATCCGCTGGCGGTGCGGGATCGGGCGATGATGGAGCTGTTTTATTCTTCGGGATTGCGATTGGATGAACTGGTTCAGCTCGATTGTCAGCGGCTCGATCTTGCCGAGGGTACGGTGCGGGTGCTGGGTAAAGGGGGCAAGGAGCGATTACTGCCGGTGGCGGGCATGGCGCTGCGTTGGTTGCGTCAGTACCTGACGGTGCGCGCCAGCTTGCTCAAAGGGGAGGATCCGGCGGCGCTATTTCTGTCCAGCCGCGGCACCCGCTTAAGCCGGCGCAGTGTGCAGCAGCGCATGGCGCAGTGGGGTCAAAAACAGGGCGTAACGGCGCGGGTGCACCCGCATAAGCTGCGTCACAGCTTTGCCACCCATATGCTCGAATCGAGCGGCGATCTGCGTGCGGTGCAGGAGCTGCTCGGCCACGCCAATCTCTCCACCACCCAGATCTACACTCACCTCGATTTCCAACATCTGGCTGCGGTGTACGATGAGGCCCATCCCAGAGCGAAAAAAAAATAAGGCCACTCGTTTGAGTGGCCTTATTGGTTGGGGAGCCGGAGTGAGCGGCGAAGGGGTTAGTCTGCGGCGCGTTGTTCACGCAGCATCGGTGCCACTTTTTCTATGTAGAACTTGCTGGCAATGTCAGCCAACGGGTTGGCCTTGAGCTCAGGGTGCGCTGCAATCATGGCCGCTTTCAAGGTCTTATAGTCAGCATGTTGATGCTGTTCACGCAGGCGCTCGGCGGTTTCCAGATAGGCGATCTGATCCAGGATCGCGTTGGCGCGCAGCTGCACTGGTAGGCCGTGACCGGTAAACAGCACCTGATCACCTTTCTTGGCTTCCAGCTCGGTGAGGTGGGTGCGCCAGGTGGCCAGATCCCGCGCGCCAAAGAAGGCGTGGGCTTCGGACGACACCATATCCTGGACGAACATCACGCCCAGATCCGGCAGCGCGATCAGGGTTTGGGCCGGGGCTTCGCCCCCCTTGAGCAAGGTAAACTCGTAGCGCAGGCCGGCGATGGTCTCCTCATTGGCCAGGGCGCGACCGATCTCGATGGCATAGTCGATCACCATCTCTGCGCCATACTCCTGTGGCTTTTGTTTCAGGTAAACCGGCGCCATCCGCTTGTGGTTGTCGATGACGGTTTGTTGTGCGGCCACCTTCACATCGGGGAAGTATTCCAGCCCCATCCAGTGATCTGGATGGTGGTGCGACAGCAGTACCTCAACCATCGGCTTGTCCAGTCCGTCGACATAGTCGCGGAACTGTTTGGCGTAAGGGCGCAGGAACTGGCCGTCGATCAGCACCAATCCTTGGTCGCTTTCTACCACATGGCTGCTGACCATGGAGCTGTCTTCCGGTGCCGTTAGGCTGTGGACGGTGACGTCGCCGAAATGAGCGATGGAGACGCTGATCTGGCCTTGGCCCACAGCCAGCGCCAGGGGACTGCATAGAGCACACAGCAGGGTGAAAGAACGGTGTAGCATTTTCATGGGGAGCTCCTGGTTATTCGCTGTCTGCGATCTCTTTGCGCAGCTGTTGGGCCACGGTCAGGTAATAGTTACGTCCGGTGGCGGTGAGCATCTCGTCGGCTATGGTCTCCAGTGCCACGGCTTTGATGAACTTGGCGTCGCGGTCATCGGGATTGATCACCAGCAGGTGATCCGCCAACTGCGCTGCCCACTGGACATCCCCAGCCGCGAGGGCGGAGCCTGCGTGCATGCGGTAGTTCTCTTCACCGCCCGCCAGGCGCAGCATCAATTCGGCTTCGCGTTTGGGCGGCAGGCTATCGAGCTGAGTTGGGTTGCCGTCAAACCAGCCCATGTAGCCTTGGAAGATGGCGCGCACGCTCCAGCGCACATTGCCGTAGTACTCTTGCAGATAGTCCAGTTTGGCCAGGTGCGCTGGTAGCTGAACGTCTTCAACCAATTGGTTGGGGGTTTTGCCCTGGTTGATCCCTTCGATGGTGGCGTTGAAGACGTGTTCCATCGCATCGCGATAGTTGGTCAGGGTGGTGATGGTTTCCTGCTCGCCGACCAGTGGCGGGGTGTGTCCGCCAACAGCATGAATGGGTTTCTCTGCCAGCATCTTGTCGAGGCTGGCGATCCAGTCCATCACGTTGCGATAGCCGGTGCCGCGAATGGCGTAGGTGTTGGGCCAGGAGCGATAGAAGTTATCGCCGGTAAAGACGATGCGCTCCTGCGCGTCCCAGACGTAGAGCTGATCCTCGGTTTCACCCGGGGCGGCCACCATTTCCAGCGTCACGCCGGCCACCTCGAGGGTGAGGCGCTCATCATCGAACAGCTCTTTGTGATCGCCAGCGCCGCCGCCGTCAAACACTCGGCCCTTGCGCGGGGGATACACCGCTGGGGCGATGCCGTTATTAATGCGTTTCTCTGGTGGCAGCAGGAAGCCGCCCTGGCGGGCACCGCGCATTTTATTGATGGTCACGCCAGCGCCCTGGAACCACTGGCCTTCGGTGTTGAATGGCAGGCGCGCATACACCAGCGGTTTGCTGCCGTCGGTCTGAGTGCGAGTGAAGGCCGGCAGGCCACCGGTGTGATCGCCGTGACCGTGGGTCAGGATCACCGCCTTGATGGGCAGTGTGCTGATCTTGCGAAATTCAGTCAGGATCGCGTCGGCGTGGTCGATCATCATCGACGCATCGACGATGATCAGCCCGTCGTCACCGACGATCATCGACACGTTGGCGGGGCTGTAGCCGGAGGCGACATAGGTGCGTTCACCCAGCTGCGTGATGGTGGGTTTGAGCATCTCATTGCGGGCCTTGAGGGCGGCGGTCGCGGCACTGTCCGCCGCCTGAGCGGGCAGCCAGATGGCCGGCAGTAGGGCCAGGCTCAGCAGTTGGGTGAGGCGTTTCATGATCGGTCCTTGCGTGTCGGGAATGCCCAGTCAGAGTAATTATCTGGTCATTGCCAAGCCAGCCCCCAAAACCGGACAGGCGTGATCGGAAATGCGGATCAATGGGATCCGATGCAAGGTTTGCGGCGTCGGGCTGTCGTAGCCTGAGCGTCGGAGTGAATGACAGAGTGACAGGGAAGAGAGAATGAAACCGGTCTTACAGCAGATCCGCCGGCTGGCGATCTTTGCCTGTGTGGTGGAGCAGGGCAGTTTCACGGCGGCGGCGCGCACCCTGCAGATGGGGCGGGGCCGGATCAGCGAGCAGATCGCCGAGCTTGAACGCGCGCTGTCGGTGCGTTTACTGCAGCGCAGCACAAGGCAGATGCAGCTGACCCCCGAGGGGCAGGCGGTGTATCAGCATTGCAGGCAGTTGCTGCCGGATGCGCAATTGGCGATGGAGGCGGTGGAGGGCAGCGACGGTGATCCCGCCGGGCGGCTGCGGATCAGCGCACCGGTGGAGTTTTGCCAGGCGGTGTTAGGCCCGTTTCTCGGCGCGTTTCATCTGCGCTATCCGCAGATCGACTTACGGCTCGATCTGGCGGATCAGACCCAAGATCTGCTGCAGTCGGGCATCGATCTGGCATTGCGGATAGGTTTACCGAAAGACTCCGCCATGATCGGCCGAGTGTTATCGCCGATCCCATTAGGGCTGTTTGCCAGCCAAGATTACCTCGCCCGGCACGGCGTCCCTGAAACGCCTCAAGCACTGGCCCAGCATCGGCTGATCGGCATGGATCCCCTGCCGCAGCAGCAGGGCCATCTTGTGCTGCACCATGTGGATGGTCGCGAGTATCAGCTGGCGCTGCCACCGGGCCACAGCACCGATACGCCGCTGGGCAGCTCGGTGTTGATCGAGCAGGGCGTGGGCATAGGCGTGGGCTCGGTGTTCAAATTCCACAGCGGCCAGCTCAGTGAGCGGGTGGTACCGGTACTGCCGGACTGGCAACACCACTCCTTGCAACTGTCGGTGTTGTTTCCCAGTCGGGCGCAACTGCCGCGTCGCACCCGGCTGTTTATTGACGAGCTGGTGGATTGGTTGCAGCGGGGCGAGGGCGCGGCGCGGCTATCCGGCCAGCACTAGGTAGGCGGCAAAGCCTAGCCAGCTCAGGCCTAGCAATACCCAAGGCAACGGCTGGCGGGGGGATTGCGGCGCGGTTGGGGTTTGCGGCTCAGCCTCCGCTGTGGCGCGGGCTTTGGCGCGCTGCTCCTGTTTTTTGGCCTTATCGGCGGCGCGGGCGCGGGCCTTTTGCTGCTTTTTGTATTCGGCGATCCCCTTTTCGATGCCAGCAGCCACCAGCTTGGTTTGCTCCTTGGTCTGTCCGGGTTTCTGAGTGGCGCGGGCGATCTTCATCGCTTCGGCCACCACTTCTTGTGAGTTTGGGGTGTTTTTGGCCATATCGTGCTCCAACTGAACGGTTTAAGAGTGGTCATTGTACCTGCTAGCAGGATCTGTCAAACCCGTGTTTGGGCTGGATCCTGGGCTTAATCGTGTGTTCGAGTTACCGGCCTGGGTTTCATTAAACCGGTTGGTCCCGAGAACGGCTCCTTTTTATGCCAAATGTTGTTGCGAATGACGTTTGTTGTGAAAGGCGCATGCTGAAGTGTGTTGTGGGCTTGCTCGCGTTTTGAGCGAGTGCCACTTGCGGTCGTTCGGGCGATGGTTCTAGCTTTGACGTCATATTTTGACCAAATTTAGGGATGAAAAGCGATGAAAAGCAAAGTATTGCTCTCTGCTGCTTGCGTGACCTTTGCGCTGCTAAGCGGTGGTGCGACGGCGGGAACCACTCAGGTGGCCCCGGATGTGGCGATGAAAATGCTGAACAAACAGGCGGAACAATTAGAGCAGCAGATCGTTGCCGTCGGTGATCGGGTTTTTACCGCGGTGGGCTATCACGGGGCGACCACCTCGATGATCGTCGGTGATGATGGGGTGATCATCGTTGATACGCTGATGGGGCCAACGTCGGCACAGAATGCCCTGAATGATCTGCGCGCGCATTCGGATCTGCCGGTTAAGGCGATTATCTATACCCACAGTCACGGTGATCATACCGGTGGGGCGCAAGTCTTTGCCGACAGCTCGGATGGTCAACCGGTGGGTGTTTACGCCCGCGCTGGATTTGGTCATGAGTACGGCGGCAGTCCTAAATTGTTGCCACTGGCAGCGAAGCGTGGGATCCGCCAGTTTGGCCGTAAGTTGCCGCAATCGGAGGCGACACATCGTGGCGTCGCGGCCGCCAACACCATTGATCATGACCGGGCCAAGGGCCACATCGCGCCGACCATTCAGTTCGATGAGCCGGTCTACCGAATGACCATTGCGAACGTCGAGATCGAATTGCACTCGGCGCCGGGCGAGACCGATGATGCCCTCTATGTCTGGTTGCCTAAAGATAAGGTCCTGTTCTCAGGGGATAATTTCTATCACTCCTTCCCCAACCTGTACGCTATCCGAGGTACGCCATTCCGTGATCCTTCCAACTGGGCTGCCAGTGTTGGCAAGATGGCGCAACATCAGCCTCATTACCTCGTTCCCGGCCATACCTTGCCCATTCATGGGCAAGCGGCAGCGACCGGCGCTCTGAGTGACTACAGTGAGGCGATCCAAAGCGTTTACGACCAAACGGTTGAAGGCATGAATACCGGTAAGGGACCGGATCAGCTGGCTTACGAAGTGAAGTTGCCTAAGCATCTGCGCGATAAGTCTTATCTGACTGAGTTTTACGGCACTGTGCCCCATGCGGTGCGGGCGATCTACGCCGGTTTGCTTGGCTGGTATGACGGTAATCCCACGAACCTCAATCCGCTTGAACCTCGCCTGGAGGCGGAGCGCATGGCAAAGCTGGCGGGTGGCCAAAAGGCACTGGTACGTTCGATGGAACAAGCCTTGTCTGCGCAGGACTTTCAGTGGGCCTTAGAGTTGGCTGATCAGGTGAGATGGCTGGATGGCGTGGATATAAAGCGGATCCGTGAGGTTAAAGTGGCGGCCCTGCGCGGTTTGGCTGCGATGGAATATAACCCGCCGAATCGCAACTACTACCTCAGCTACGCCAATGAGCTGGAGTCGGGTGAACTGAAGGCGATCTGGTTCTAAGCGTTACTTTCGATCGAAGGCGGTTGCCCTCAGCCGAGCTCGGCTCAAGGGATCACTGCCAATTATGAATTAGGCTGCAGTGCATTGGGTGCTGTGGCCTTTTTATTGATTGCCATGCTTTAACTTGAACTGGTGCGGGCGCCACGCCAGACTGAGGGCATGATCGGATCGGACCCATTGCCGATCGCTTTAAGGAGTCCCATGCGCTTTTATCGCCGGCTGCAACCCATCGCCGCCCTGAGTTTTGATCTGGATGACACCCTCTATGACAACCCGCCGGTGCTGCGCCGGGCGGAGCAGCGCTTGGTGGAGTGGCTGAGTGTCGAGGTGCAGCAGCATGCGGCCGGTCAGATCGGCTTTTGGCGTGAGCACAAACGAGGGGTTCTGCTCCAGCGGCCGCAATTGAGCGGGTGCAGCACCCAATGGCGCCGCTATACCTTGCGCAGTGGTTTGGCGGTGTTGGGGTACCGGGCGGCGGAGGCGGAGGCAGTGGCCGAGCGGGCATTGAGTGAATTCTTGCGCTGGCGCAGTGAGATCGTTGTGCCGGAAGCGACTCTGCAACTGCTGGCGGATCTGGCCCAGCGCTATCCGCTGGCGGCGATCAGCAACGGCAATGCCGATGTCGGCCGCTTTATGGCGCAGATCCCGTTTGCCTGCGTGCTGCAGGCGGGGCGCGATGGGCCGATGAAGCCGGCACCGGATCTGTTTCATCGCTGTTGTGACACACTGGCGATCGCTCCGAGCCAATTGCTGCATGTGGGCGATCATCCCGATACCGATGTGGCCGGCGCGCTCAATGCCGGTTGCCAAGCGGTGTGGCTGGATCCCCGTCCCGATGGCCGACCTCGGGCGCCGGGCACACGCCTGCCGACCGTGCAGATCGCCGATCTACAATCGTTACGCGAGCTGATCTAGCCCGCAGGTACTGGTATAATATACAGCTATTTTTGAACCTAGACGGCCCTTTCTATGCCTAGCTCCAGCTCCTCTTTGCTCGATAAGCTCAATGACAAGCAGCGTGCCGCGGTGGAATCGCCACCGGGGGCCACGCTGGTGCTGGCGGGGGCGGGCTCGGGCAAGACCCGGGTTCTGACCCACCGCATCGCTTGGCTGATGCAGGAGCAGGGCGAAAGCCCGTTCGCCATTCTGGCGGTGACCTTCACCAATAAGGCCGCCAAGGAGATGCGTCATCGCATCGAAGAGCTGGTGCAGGGGCCGATGGGACGGATGTGGATCGGCACCTTCCACGGCTTGGCCCACCGCCTGCTGCGCGCTCACCATAAGGAAGCCAAGCTGCCGGAAGGGTTCCAAATTCTGGATACGGACGATCAGAACCGGCTGCTCAAGCGGATCATCCGCTCCTTGGAGCTGGATGAGAAGCGCTGGCCACCGCGCCAGGCAATGGGCTACATCAACGCCAAGAAAGATGAGGGCCTGCGGCCGCAACACATCGACGCCAGCTTCCACCCAGTCGAGAAAACCTATCTGCGCATTTATCAGGCCTATCAAGAGGCGTGCGATCGAGCCGGTTTGGTGGACTTTGCTGAGCTGCTGCTGCGCGCCCATGAGTTATGGCTCAACCATCCGCACCTGCTGCGTCATTATCAGCAGCGTTTCCGCCATATGCTGGTGGACGAGTTCCAGGATACCAACACCATTCAGTACGCCTGGGTACGGATGTTGGCGGGGGACAGCGCCAACATCATGATCGTCGGCGACGACGATCAGTCCATCTACGGCTGGCGCGGCGCTAAGGTGGAAAACCTGCAGCAGTTTCTGACGGATTTCCCCGGCGCCACCTCGGTGCGGCTGGAGCAGAACTACCGCTCCACCGCCACCATCCTGAATGCCGCCAACGCGCTGATCGACAACAACACTGAGCGGATGGGCAAGGAGTTGTGGACCGATGGCGATGCCGGCGACACCATCAGTCTGTACTGCGCCTTCAACGAGCTGGAGGAAGCCCGCTACATCGTCGGCCGCATCAAGCAATATCAGGACGAGGGCGGCAGCCTGTCCGATTGCGCCATTCTCTACCGCTCCAACGCCCAGTCGCGGGTGATGGAGGAAGCCCTGCTGCATCGCAGTGTGCCTTATCGGATCTACGGTGGCCTGCGCTTCTTCGAGCGTCAGGAAGTTAAGGACTCGCTCGGTTACCTGCGCCTTATCGCCAATCGCGATGACGACGCCGCGTTCGAGCGGATCATCAACACGCCGACCCGCGGCATTGGCGATCGCACCGTCGACATCATTCGTCAGACCGCCCGGGCCGAGGGCATTACCCTGTGGCGCGCCTGTCAGCGTCTGCTCAGTGAATCCGGCCTGGCCGGGCGCGCCGCCTCAGCGCTGACGCGCTTTATGGATCTGATCGCTCAACTGGAAGCGGAGACCGAGGATCAGATCCTCAAAACCCAGACCGATCACGTCATTCAATACTCCGGTTTGCTGGCCATGTATCAGGCCGAGAAGGGCGAGAAGGCCGAAGCCCGGGTGGAGAACTTAAAAGAGCTGGTGACCGCCGCCGGCTCCTTTGTAAAGCCCGAGGACGCCGAGGAGATGGACGATCTCAACGCCTTCCTGGCCAATGCGGCGCTGGAAGCCGGTGAGCGTCAGGCCGGCGAGTCGGAAGACGCGGTGCAGTTGATGACCCTGCACACCGCCAAGGGCCTGGAGTTCCCTCAGGTGTTTATGTGTGGTGTCGAAGAGGGCTTGTTCCCCAGCCAGATGGCTCTGGATGAGGGCAACCGGCTGGAGGAGGAGCGCCGGCTTTGCTACGTCGGCATTACTCGGGCGATGAAGAAGCTGACCATCTCCTACGCCGAGTCGCGCCGCATTTATGGCAAGGAAACCTTTGCCAAGCCGAGTCGCTTTATTGGCGAGATCCCGCAGGAGTTTCTGGATGAGGTGCGGATCACCACCCAGGTGTCGACGCCCAAGCAGTACAACCGCTTCAACCAGGCGGAGCAGAAGTTCAATGAGACCGGCTTTGCTTTGGGCCAGCGGGTGCATCACCCTAAATTTGGCGACGGGGTGATCATCAACTTTGAAGGCTCCGGCCCGCAGTCACGGGTACAGGTGGCGTTCGATGGTCAGGGCGTGAAATGGCTCGTAGTGGCGTACGCTCGGTTAGAAGCGAGATAGGATCAGCGGTTAGCTGTCAGAAACAACAACGCCCGCCGGCTCTTGGTAAAGAGTGAGCGGGCGTTTTTTAATACTCTTTTTTGGCTGGAAAGGGTGATCGTTGTGGTGAACGCAAGTTCTTTTGTTTGAGCTTTGACCAAAGGGGGGAGAGTGTGAGTTGAATGCGCATGTGCACAAGGAGTCGAGGATGCGAGTGAGAGGATGGGTGGTCGCGATCATGGTGGGGATGCTGGCGGCATGCGGCAATAGCGATGACAAGCAAACAGAGCTGGAGCAATTGCGCTTTGGCTCAGAGGGGATGCAAGCGTGTGTACAATCCAATGCCGAGCGCTTTGACTGGCAAACCGTTGCCGAGTTTCAGGCCCTTTACTGTTATTACTTGGATGAGATGACCAGCGCCGATGGCATTGAGCAGTTGCGTGCCATTTATGATCTGAAGTTGCACCACCTGCCGTTGACTGAGCTGGCTGTTGCGGCCTTGCCCGAACTGTCCCATGTCGAGATCAGCAATACAGCGATTGAGGCGTTGAACTTTGACTCTAACGCTGCGCTCAGGCTTCTGGAGCTTGAACGAAACGCGCAACTGCAAAGCGTCACATTGGGCGAACGCACTGAGCTGGCTTCCGCCAAGCTGTTGTTTAATGAGAATTTGCGAGAGATCCAAATGGGCCACGTGCCCGAGTTACAGGTCATGCGGGCTTGGTTTAATCCCAGCTTGAGCGTGATCCGCATTGCGTCGGCACCAAGGATGTATGGCTTTTCGGTGCAGGGCAATGCGTTAACTCAATTAGAGCTCAACGACAGCCCTTGGCTCGGGGCTTTATATGTGGAACAAAATCAACTCTCGGTGCTGGAGTTGTCCGGTATGCCAGGGTTGCTGAAACTGTCTGCTGCCGATAATCAGTTGGAAGCGCTGGATCTGTCGCCGGTGCCGGAAGTTTGGAGCCTGCAGCTGGCCAATAACCGGTTGACCCATATTCGCTTTGATCATAATCCGCTGCTGCGGGAAGTGGATCTTACCGGTAACCCGTTAGATGAAGCGACCCGTGTCTATCTGGATGGCATCAATTGGATCGAGGATCTGACGTACTGAGCTCCTGTTCGCCAAACAGAAAACGCCCGCCGGCTCTTGGGAAAGAGTGAGCGGGCGTTGTTGATCGTGGAGCAGCATTAGGGGCTGACGGCATAGCCTTTGCTGGTGTCTGGGGCCTTGCGCCACTCTGCCAGATATTGGCGTGGGCTGCGGGTGTAGCCGGCGTGTTGATAGCCGTTGACCATATCGCGTTTGACCAGTTCGGCGGCGCATTCGTCTAGATCTCGCGCCAGCAGCATAAACTCATGGCCGCGGGTGAGCTCCTTGTCGATCATGGCGTCCAGCTTTTCGCCCGGCTCCCGTGCCGTCATGGAAAATTCTTTTTTGTCGTGATTGATGAACAATCCGACGATGAAGGTATTAGCCATAATACCGCTCCTTGAAGTTATGGTTTTCCTTGATATTAGCCCATGATGCCACGGTTTGACCGCGAGGGCAGCGTGGTTTTTCGGTCTTTATTTGGGCTCAATGCTTGGCCGCTCAGTGGACTCGAACGCGGGGTTTTTCTCGTTCGGTCAGTTGTTCTGCGCTGAGCCAGATCAAGGGACCATTGCTCTCCCGTTCATTCTTGGCGCCGCAGATCAACAGTCGGCCGGCGATCTCCAGTGGTGCACCCTCCGAATATTGCTTGTTGTCGTACCAACAGGCTCGATGCCATTGGGCGCCGTCGATCACGACGGCCGGACGAGGACGTTTGATCCCCTCGATGGGTTGGCTCGGCAGTTGGACGGGGGCGCCGTTCGCCTGCGCCGTGAACGCGGGCAGACTGCATAGAAATGCAATAAGAACCATTTTCATCAAAAGAGATCTCCAATCCGTGTTTGCGACATTTTGTCATAAAAAACGCAGGCTCGCGCTGTGGTTTCCGTGATGCTTGCCGTTGTGATCCCTCAGGGTTCAGCGGTCTTCCTTTGCTTGCGGTGCACGCTGTTGGTTGAGTCATATTCAGGCGAAATGCGTGGATTGGCTCACGGCAAAAAGGGGCAGGCCGCTCATTTCGCAAACATGGTTCGCACAGGTTGGCAACCTGGCTGGTAACCGGCTGATAACCTGGCCTGATCTATGTCAAATTTCCCATCGATCCTGCATGTAATGCCATTCAATGGCCGATCTGCATCACATTTTCACCGCTGGCGTTGTGGAGAATGCGTGCAGCCAAATACTCAATTTATGGCATTGAGCAATGGGTAATTATTCCAACCCACAGGGTTCGGAAATCCCGAGTATTGCTCTGCATCGGGCCGGTTGTGCGGCCCATCATGAGGAGATGAGATGAAAACCACTAAGACCAACCTGGAGCGCCGCGGGCTGCTCAAGGCACTGGCAGTAGCACCGGTCGCCGGTGTTGCCGTGGCTGCCGCTCCTGCTGTTGCCTCTGACGCTGCTGAAGCGAAGGGCAAGCAGGGTTACCGTGAAACTGACCACGTGCGCCGTTACTACGCGTCGCTGCGCGGCGAATAAGGCAGGAGACCGTCATGAAACTGACTAAAAAGTCGACTGAAGTAAAAGCAGGCGCACTCGGCCTGAACCGCCGCCAGTTCCTGAAGAACGCCGGTGTCACTACAGGTGGTATCGCTGCGGCGTCCATGCTGGGCAACGGCATGATCAAGAAAGCCGAAGCGGCGATGACCGATACCAGTCAGCCGGTTGAGATCAAGCGCACCATCTGCTCTGCCTGTGCGGTAGGCTGTGGTATCTACGCCGAAGTACAAGGCGGCGTGTGGACCGGCCAGGAGCCTGCGTTCGATCACCCGTTCAATGCCGGTGGCCACTGTGCCAAAGGTGCGGGCCTGCGCTACCACACCCACTCCAACAAGCGGGTAAAATACCCGATGAAGCTGGAAGGCGGTAAGTGGAAGAAGCTGTCTTGGGAACAAGCCATCTCTGAGATCGGCGACAAGATGCTGGAGATCAAACAGACCTCCGGTCCAGACTCCGTGTACTTCATGGGCTCTGCCAAGTTCTCCAACGAAGGCGCCTACATGTACCGCAAATTTGCGGCACTGTGGGGCACCAACAACGTCGATCACTCCGCGCGGATCTGTCACTCCACCTCCGTAGCTGGCGTAGCCAACACCTGGGGTTACGGCGCGCAGAGCAACTCGTTTAACGACATTCGCAACGCCAAAAACATCTTCCTGATCGGGTCTAACCCGGCAGAGGCGCACCCGGTTTCTATGCAGCATATCCTGACTGCAAAAGAGCGCGGTGCCACTATTACTGTTGCGGATCCACGTTTCTCCCGTACAGCGGCGCACGCCGATATCCACCTGCCATTGCGTCCAGGTACCGATATCCCGTTGGTGTATGGCCTGATGTGGCATATCTTCGAGAACGGTTGGGAAGACAAAAACTTCATGGATCAACGTGCCTGGGGCATGGATAAGATCCGCGAAGAGGTGAAGCGCTGGACTCCGGAAGAAGTGGAAGACGTCACCGGCGTGTCCCGCGATGCGGTTTACGCGGCTGCTAAGCACATGGCCGAGCACCGTCCTGGTACCGTGATCTGGTGTATGGGTGGTACCCAGCACACCGTCGGTAACGGTAACACCCGGATCTACTCCATCCTGCAGCTGGTTCTGGGCAACATGGGTGTTCCAGGCGGCGGTACCAACATCTTCCGTGGCCACGACAACGTTCAGGGCGCCACCGATATGGGCCTGCTGTTCGACAACCTGCCAGGTTACTACGGCCTGACCACCGGCGCGTGGCAGCACTGGTCCCGCGTGTGGGATCTGCCGTTCGAGCAGGTCAAAGCCAACTTCGACCAGACCGCTTACCTGGGCATGGATCCAATGACCACCCCGGGCATGCCTTGCTCGCGCTGGCATGACGGTGTTCTGGAAGACAAAGCCAAGCTGGCGCAGAAAGATCACCTGCGTCTGGCGTTCTTCTGGGGTCAGTCTGTGAACACCCAGACCCGTCAGATGGAAGTTCGTGACGGTCTGGATAAGCTGGAAACCATCGTGGTTGTGGATCCGTACCCAACCATGGCCGGTGTGATGCACCGCCGTACCGATGGCGTTTACCTGCTGCCTGCCGCGACTCAGTTTGAGTGTGAAGGCTCGCTGAACAACTCCGGTCGTTCCGCTCAGTGGCGTCAACAGGTGGTTGAGCCAATGTTCGAGTCCAAGAACGACATGGAGATCATGTACCGTCTGGCTAAGCGCATTGGTATCGCCGACGCGTACACCAAGAACATCAAGGTAGAGAACAACCTGCCGGATGCTGACGACGTGATGCGCGAGTACACCATCGGTATGCGCTCTGTCGGTTACACCGGTTGGAGCCCTGAGCGTATCAAGGCCCACACCATGAACTGGGGCGATTTCTCCCGCGAAGATCTGCAAGCACCAGGTGGCGTCAACAAAGGCGAAACCTACGGTCTGCCTTGGCCTTGCTGGGGTACCCCTGAGCAGAAGCACCCAGGCACTCACATCCTGTACCGCACCGACCTCAACGTAAACCAGGGTGGCGGTAACTTCCGTGCTCGCTTTGGTGTTGAGTTCGAAGGCGAAAGCATCCTGGCGGACAGCTCTGCCTCGAAAGATGCGGAGATCCAGGACGGTTACCCACAGTTTGATTCCGAGCTGCTCAAGCAGCTGGGCTGGTGGGATGAGCTGACTGCGGAAGAGAAAGTGGCGGCCGAAGGCCGTAGCTGGTCCACCGATCTGGGTGGCGGTATCGTGCGTGTGGCCCTGGCCCACAACATGGTGCCATTCGGTAACGCCAAAGCGCGTTGTCGTGTATGGACCTTCCCGGATGAGATCCCGACTCACCGTGAAGCCCTGTACACCCCGCGTCGTGACTTGATCGCCAAGTACCCGACTCACGAGGACATGCAGGTATCCCGTCTGCCGACCCTGTTCAAGACCATCCAAGATCGCGTGATCGCGGACAACCTGGACAAGAAGTACCCACTGATCGCCACGTCCGGCCGTCTGGTTGAGTACGAAGGGGGCGGTGAAGAGTCGCGCTCTTGCCCATGGTTGGCTGAGCTGCAGCAGGAGATGTTCGTTGAGATCAACCCTGCCGATGCTGCCGATCGCGGTCTGCGTGACGGTGACGACGTTTGGTTGGAAGGCGCCGAAGGTGGCCGCATCAAGATCAAAGCGCTGATTACCCCACGCGTTCTGCCTGGCACCACCTGGATGCCATACCACTTTGCCGGTGTGATGCACGGTGAAGCGTTGCAGTACCCAGAGTCCGGCGGTGTTAGCACCAAGCCGTACGTGGTGGGCGAATCCGCCAACACCGCACTGACCTACGGCTATGACCCAGTAGCCCAGATGCAGGAGACCAAAGCGTCCCTGTGTCAGATCGAAAAAGCGTAAGGCGAGGAGATAACTCATGGCTACCATGAAATTTATGTGCGACACCAAGCGCTGCATCGAATGTAACGGTTGTACGGTTGCTTGTAAGAACGAAAACAGCGAAGCCCTGGAATGGGGCATTCAGCGTCGTCGCGTTGTGACCATCAATGATGGCCAGCCAGGCGAAGCGTCCATCTCCGTTGCGTGCATGCACTGTGACGATGCGCCTTGTATGAAAGTGTGCCCGGCCAATGTCTTCAGCAAGACCGAAGACGGCATCGTGCTGCACGACAAAGAGCGTTGCATCGGTTGTGGTTACTGCTTGTACGCTTGCCCATTTGGCGCCCCACAGTTCCCTAAAAAGTCTGTATTTGGCGGCAAAGGCAAGATGGACAAATGTACCTTCTGTGCCGGTGGTCCAAACACCGAAGCGGGCTCTGCCGAAGAGAAGAAGCAGTACGGTGCCAACCGTATCGCTGAAGGCAAGCTGCCAATGTGTGCGGAACTGTGTTCCACCAAGGCCCTGCTGGCCGGTGATGCGGGCATGGTGTCCGACATCTACCGCGAGCGTGTGGTTTCCCGTGGTCACCAGAACGCTGGCTGGGAAAAGTAAGCATCACTGAGGTCAGTCGGCCTCAATGATGGCTGCCTAGCGGGTGGTTTCGGCCACCCGCTTGTTAAGGAGTCACTATGTTCTCTAACGCACTTAAACCGCTGGCTCTGTTAGCGGTTATGCTGTTTTCGGGCTTCGCCCTGGCCAACGGTGGTGAAATTGCCCCGCAGGCCGGTAACGAAGCCGACGTGGTGTGGCAGGCGATCCAACAGGGCGCCGAAGGCCGTACCACTTCCCTGAGCGAGCACCACCCACAGCTGATCAACAGCTATGATCTGGGCCTGCTGGACTTGCGCAACAACTGGTTGTCCTACGGCATGTTCGCTGCGTTGTTTGGCATGATCGCGGTATTTATCGCGTTTATCGCCATCAACGGGATCTCCAAGCTGTCGAATGGTTTCTCCGGCAAGATGGTGTTTCGTTGGTCTAAGACCGATGTGTTCCTGCACTGGTTGGCGGCGGTGCCCTGTTTGCTGCTGATCCTGACTGGTCTGGTGCTGCTGTCCGGTAAGTTCCTGATCGAGCCTGTTTTCGGCACCTCCGCTTTCGCTGGCATGGCCGGTGTTTCCAAGCTGGTGCACGACTACATGGCCATCCCGTTCATGCTGGGTTGGATCATCATCTCCATCAAGTGGGCCAAGAACCAGATCCCAGCCAAGTACGACATTGACTGGTTTATGGTGGTCGGTGGCTACATCAACTTCGGCCCGTTCAAAGGCAAGCACCCGCACGCGGGCTTTGCCAACGCCGGTGAGAAGTTGTTCTTCTGGGCCTTCGTGCTGTTCGGTCTGGTGATCTCCGTCTCCGGGGTGATCCTGCTGTTCCCGAACCTGGTTGAGCCAAGCCGCAGCCTGAGCATGCTGGCGCTGATCGCCCACGGTCTGGCCGCCATTGTGCTGTGTGCCTTCTCCATCGTGCACATCTTCATGGCGACCGTCATGAGTGAAGGTGGCGTGGACTGCATGGTGTCCGGTTACTGTGATGAGAACTGGGCGATCCAGCACCACGATCTGTGGTTTGATGAGATCAAAGCCAACGGCGAACTCAAGTATATGGATAAGTAAGCTTGTTCGGTGCCAGGCATAAGCCTGGCGCTGAGCATGGACTGCTCCATCGCAAGCCCCCGCTCCGTTATTGCAACGGGCGGGGGCTTTTTCTTGTCTGGCGTTTAGCGCCTCGGAAGTGTGCATTCCACGCCAAGGGGGCTCCCTGAGAGCGCTTTGGTCTCCGTGTTGCGCGCAGGCGGTGTCGCTCCTTTGTTGCACCAGGCGACCCCATGATCGAACGTGTTTGCGCGCTATGTCTCTGAATTAAAACTGAGTTCAGAGGGGCGTTTTCGTTGCTGCGGCGGGAAGGGGAGAGAGCGGGACCAAACGGCCCGTTCGAGGCAAAAAAGCCGGAGACGTTAATAACTTGCTTTGCTTTGGATCGCATTTTAGAAAATAGCTGAGGTTATTGCTCACAAACTGGACATGGTCTGGATGTCTCGATCCGAACTAGCCCTTATGCTGAAGGCCGCTCCCTGACATGGCATTGCGCTATTTGCAATCCTCAA
Organism: Ferrimonas pelagia; assembly: GCF_039543565.1. Lineage (NCBI taxonomy): Bacteria > Pseudomonadati > Pseudomonadota > Gammaproteobacteria > Alteromonadales > Ferrimonadaceae > Ferrimonas > Ferrimonas pelagia. The sequence continues at coordinate 69,895 of NZ_BAABJZ010000013.1, forward strand.
TTGTAACTTCGACAATTTACAGGTTAAGGAGCTTTCGGTTCAATTTCGACGGGAAACGGCTATGTCACTTGCAGAACGCGCGCTCAATAATGCTGCCATCAATAAGGCTGCCCAGATCACCACCCCGAAGTGGATGCTCGGCGGTATGGAAAACCTGATGCAGTATTACACCAAGCGCCATCTTAAGATGGACACCCGTGCCTGTGAGGCGGTGCCCGCGCCGCTGCCGGGTCGCAAGTACACCCTGTACATGCACATCCCGTTCTGCCACACCCTGTGCTCCTTCTGTACCTTCCACCGTTTCCTGTTTAAGGAAGACAAGGCCCGTGCCTATTTCGCCTCGCTGCGCCAAGAGATGCACATGGCCAAGGCGTTGGGCTATGACTTTGAGGAGTTGTACATCGGCGGTGGCACCACCACGGTGCTGGTGGATGAATTGGCCAAGACCATTGAGCTGGCCAAGACCCTGTTCCCGGCGATCAAGCAGGTCTCCTGTGAGTCCGATCCGTTGCACCTGACCTCGATGGAGTTCACCCAACTGCATGGCTTGGTCGATCGTCTGTCGGTGGGCGTGCAGAGCTTCGATCGCGATATCCTGGCCCGTACCGATCGCCTCGGTAAGTTCGGTGAGCCGGAAGTGGTGTTCGATAAGCTGGCGCGTGCCAAAGAAAACTTCCCGATCCTCAACGTCGACATGATCTTCGGTTTCGAAGGCCAGACCCCAGAGGTGTTGGCGCAGGATATGGCCACGCTGAAAAAGCTGGATCCACGCCAGATCACCACCTACCCGCTGATGGTGTCGGATCTGACCAAGCGTCACGCGGCGAGTAAGATCGGCGCGAAAGCCAACCTGGCCAATATGGATCAAGATATCCGCAAGGACTACGCCTTGATCCTCAACAGCCTGCGCGGCCAGTACGAGCAGCTAACCGCTTGGTCCTTCGGCAAGTCGAACGAAGAGGGCTTCGACGAGTACGTGGTCAACGCCGACGATTACCTGGGCTTGGGCTCAGGCAGCTTCAGCTTTATTCACGACAACCTGTACGTGAACAGCTTCTCGCTGCGTCGCTACAACGAGAAGATCGCCAATGGCCAGATGGGCGTTGAGTCATCCAAGCATTACAGCAAGAAAGCCGTGATGCAGTACCGCTTCCTGCTGCAGGTGTTCGGCGGCCGTCTGTCCAAGAACTACTTCAAGGAGCAGTTCGGCAGCGGTTTGTACACCGGCCTGGCCAAAGAGATGGCCTTTATGCATGGGATCGGCGGTTTGGAAAAAGACGCCAATGACGCCGACAAGCTGCAGGCCACGCCGAACGGTTTGATGATGGGCTTGTTGATGATGAAGAACTTCTACACTGGCATGGATAACGTCCGCGCTGAGTTGCGTCGTCCGCTCAAAGCCAACGACATGTAAGTTCTTCTTGTCCTGCGTACACCTAAAGGCACTGCTTCGGCGGTGCCTTTTTTGTTTGTGCAGGCCTTAGTTTGGGGACTTCCGGCTACGCCGGGGTGTATTTTCCGATGGTGTTGTCGGCTGCGCCGTGCAGGTTCCGGCTGCGGCTTCGTTGTTGGGGTGGTTTGGGTGTTGTCGGCTGCGCCGTGCTGGTTCCGGAGTTGTACTCCAGTCCTCTTGTCGCGCTGGCGACGGCAGGCCATGGGGCTTCGCCCCCTAGCAACCCCCTTTGCCTCCCTTCGTCGCTGCGCTCCTCGAAGTCGGCAGAGCAAAGCCGTGTGGCACTGGGTTTTGGCGTGCCTTAGCTTCGTTACCGTTCGTCCGCAGCCGACACGCTTGGAGTCGCCATTTTCCAACAGCAAAAGCGGCCAGCCGCTTTCGAAAATGACTCCACCAAGCTCCCGGTCGGCCACTACCTCACCGCACTCCGCACGGGGTGAGCTCGGGTGAGATGGGAGATAGTTAACTCTGACTTCGTTAGGGGATTTTCGGTTGGTGTTGTCGCTGATTTCGGCTTCGGTGTTGTCGGCTGCGCCGTGCTGGGTTCGGAGTTGTACTACAGTCCTCTTGTCGCGCTGGCGACGGCCTGATCTATCGAAAGGGCAGGGACTTCGTCCCCTAACAACCCCGTTTGCCTCCCTTCGTCGCTGCGCTCCTCGAAGTCGGCAGGGCAAAGCCGCGTGGCCCGGATTTTGGCGTGCCTTAGCTTCGTTACCGTTCGTCCGCAGCCGACACGCTTGGAGTCGCCCTTTTCCCAAAGCAAAAGCGGCCAGCCGCTTTCGAAAAGGGCTCCGCCAAGCTCCCGGTCGGCCACTACCTCACTGCACTCCGCGCGGGGTGAGGTGGGTGAGATGGGAGATAGCTAACTCTGCCCCCACTTACCTTAATAGCCGCTTTGGCGCTAAAAGCGGTCATTCGCGAGCTCTGGCGCACTTTCACCGGACGGATTCTATGTTTCACCCAAAGGGCAGTCTAGAACGGCACCTAAGGGATTGATTGAATGGGGAGCACTTGTTAGCGTGGTCTCACTTTTGCCGGTGTTAATGCGACCATAAAGGCGCCAACAGGCGCGATAGCACCACTGTTATGGGCTTCCAAGAATTAGAAGGAAAATATGGCAGTTTTAGAAATTCTGACTGCGCCGGATCCAAGGCTTAAGGTCAAAGCGGAAAAGGTGCAAGATATTACGATGGTACAAACGTTAATAGACGATATGTTGGAAACGCTATATGCGACTGACGATGGTATCGGTTTGGCGTCGACTCAAGTTGGTCGAAAAGAGGCAGTTGTTGTTATCGACCTTTCAGAAAGTCGAGATGAGCCGCTAATTTTGGTTAACCCAGAAGTGATTAGTGGCTCGGATAAAGCAATGGGTCAAGAAGGTTGTTTATCAGTTCCTGATTACTATGCAGATGTAGAGCGTTTTACTTCAGTTGTTGTGTCTGCTTTAGATCGCGAAGGTAAGCCAATTACCATCGAAAGTGATGAGTTTCTAGCCATCGTAATGCAGCACGAAATAGATCATTTATCGGGTAACTTGTTTATCGACTATCTTTCACCACTTAAGCGTCAAATGGCTATGAAAAAAGTCAAAAAGTACGTCAAAGCGCATTCTTAACCCCGCTCATAACAAATAAGGATAGACCGCGCGTAGCCGCGGCCTTATCCGGGTGTTGAACAAGCCCGGAACCGTCAAGGTGGAGTACTTTATATAGGAAATAGCGGCATTGGATTTACACCGCTTGTAAGATTGGANGTTGCAAGGAGTGGAAATGGATAGGTTTACTTCAGCTGTTAGAAAAAATATTGAGTCAAAAAATTGGTACGGAGCATTGTTTTTGGCATTAACGATGCCAGATATATGTGGAAAGCTTGCTTATCCTGAAATTGAATTTGCAGGACAGAGATACAAAAAGTGGTTTGATGCAAACTTAGCGGAAGTCAATAAGGCGAACATAATGGGTAATGAAGTGGTCTTTCTTACCGCTACGGATTGCTGGGCATTACGCTGCTCTTTGCTTCATCAAGGTACTGACAATATCACCGATCAAAGAGCACAAGAAATAATCTCCAAATTTGAGTTCACAACCATGGGAATGCATCGGATTAAGATTAATAGTGTATTAACACTTAATGTTGCCTCTTTCTGTGAGGAAATTTGTCAGAGTGTCGAAAACTGGTTTAATTCAGTATCTGATGACACTGATATCCAAGAGAGCATTAGTAAGATAATTAGTATAAAAACAGAGCCTTTCTCACCAATACCTGGTGTACAAATGGGCTAGCAACTAACAAATAAGGATAGACCGCGCGTAGCCGCGGCCTTATCCGGGTGTTGAACAAGCCCGGAACCGTCAAGGTGGAGTACTTTATATAGGAAATAGCGGCATTGGATTTACACCGCTTGTAAGATTGGAAGTACTGCTCAAATTAATTTGAGCACAGTCATCCCTTGGCCTGCCACCAATATAAGATAACTGACTGTTTATTTTGGCTTATAAGCAACCCCTCCGGTTTGGATAAACCATTATCCTTATTGGGTCAGCGCGCTATGCGGTGACCGTTGCCGGCCGTTTGCGCCGACGAACGCCGAGAAATTGCATGGGTTGATGGCAGCTTGGGCAAGCGCGCACGGCTACCGTCCGCTTGGGTTTGAGCGGTGGTGGAAGCACCGAGCCCGCAACAGCCAGCATCAGTTGGATCTGCCGCAATCGTTGCCGGCAACCACCACTCAGCAAGCCATAATCGCGCACCCGCCGCAGCCCTTTGGGCAGGACATGCTGCAAGATCAGCCACAAAAACTCGACCGCTGCCAATGTCCGTAGCTTCTCCTCGCCGCTTCGACTGTCTTGGTAGCGAAACGTCACCTGTCCGTCATGTACACTGACGATCTGCTGATCCGGTAACACGCCCCGATACAGGTATCGAGACAGGTACTGCAACGCGGGTAAACCGCGGCCCACGCGGCGGCAGTCCACCACCCATTTGCGGGGCAGGATGGACGGTGCTTGGATGCCGAGTCGTCTGTCCAATTCGGCCAGCAGGCGCGCTCGCCACACCTTGGCGAGATTAAAAGCGTTGAACAGATAGTCGCCCCGCAGTTTACGCCACTGCTGATTGGCCACCAGACTGCCTGCGGGGATCATAAAGTGAATATGCGGATGGTAGTCCCGCCGACGACTGTGGGTATGAAGGACGCCGGTGAGGCCGATCTCGCCTCCCAGTTGAGCGGATCGGGCCGCAAACGATCTCAGCGTATCCGCTGCCACGGTAAACATCGCTTGGTACACGGCTTCTGGTTGTGCCTGGGCTAAAGTCCGCAGTTCAAAGGGGACGGTAAAGGTCACCATAAAGTAGTCAACCGGCAGCAATTTTTGCTCCTGTCGGTGCAACCAATCCTGAGTCGTATTGTGCTGGCATTGCGGGCAACTGCGATGGCCACAAGACAGGGGAAACTCAGCTTGCTGTGCGCACCCTTGGCAGCCCCAGTGACTGCAGCGTTCGCTATCCACCCGGCAACGCAGCATGGCTTCCATGGCTTGGCGGATCGCCGGGGTAAGTTTCGCCTGATAGCGTTGCAGAAAAGCGTCATGGTGACGTCGTAAGAGCTCGACCAGACTCATAAGCCCAACTCCCACTCCAGCACGAGGTGATCGGTGATCTGATTAATCGTATCGATGCTGCGTTTGCGGGTGATCTGGGTTAGTTGGGTATAGCGCGCAGTGGTGTTGAGGCTGTGGTGGCCGAGTAACTGCTGGACTGAGCGCAGATCTAACCCGCGCTCAAGTAAATGGGTCGCGTAACTGTGGCGCAGCGAGTGGGGGCTGACGGATTTGTGGATATGACACTCTGTGACGACCCTTTTTAACGCCTTCTGCACGCCGCCGCGATCCATTGGGACGTTGGGCTGACAGGTTTTGCCGGGGAACAGTAAGCGGGGATGGCGATGGCTTTGCCAGTAGCGACGCAGCGCCAATAAGGTGCGCGAGGGCAGTGGCACCAGACGATCTTTGCCGCCCTTGGCGTCGCGAATGTGCACCTGCATCAACTGCGCATCGATATCCCCGACCTGTAACGACAAGGCTTCACCGAGTCGAAGCCCCATGCTGTACAGGGTTAGAAAGCAGATCTGATAGCGCACCTGGTGGGTCAAACTGATCACAATGGAGACTTCAGTCGGGGTGAGGATATCCGGTAAACGTTTGAGCTGAGGCGGTTTGACGATGTCGAGCCACTGCCATTGTTTTTGCAGCACATAGCGGTAAAAGAACTGCAGACCGTTGCGGTCGATTTTGACCGTACTCCAGGAGTGAGACTGGATCAGCGCCGCAAAATAGCGCTTGAGTTCAGCCGTAGTTAAGTGATCGGGGCAAGCATCAAAGAACGCGGCGATCCGGCGCACGGCACGGCTATAGGCGTCGATGGTGGCAGGTCGTTTGCCTTGCAGCGTCAGGTTGGTAAGATGCTGTTTATATAGACGATCGAAGCGTTGTTGTTCGGACGGGTTCATACAAATACTCCTAGCAATGCAACCCCGGAGTTGGGTGCGACTAGTCAGTATTTGATCAGCAAGGAAGCACTTGCTCGGAGCTCTTTTGCCGCGCAGCGGCTTCGTTCAACAAGGCGCTTAAGTCTGATTCGTAAACGCGTGCCGAACTCGCTTCGCTCAAACATGACACACGTTCACTCACAGCTTAGCTTGGCGTTGTACTTGCCGGGCAAGCCCGGGGAAGCTTTAAACACAAAGAATTCAGTTAGATAAATAACTTAATCTGGATGTTTATCCAGTATGATCTACAGTCTAGTTCATGACTGGATTAACACTAAAAANACTGTTCAAGAGGGATTCGCAACGCGTGGCATTTTCACTATGCGTTGGTTTAAGTGTTTAAGGTGGTACGCGGCGGCTTTGGTATTGCGTTGCTCACCCTTAACAGGGCGTTACAACTGAGTTTTGAACGGCCGGATCGGGGCGGCAGCTGCCTCCCAAGACCGGCGCTGAGTGTCGTTGGGAGAGGGCCGACCGGGAGCTTGGCGGAGTCATCGTGAAGACGACTGGTCGGCTTCGCTTTTGAACGATGACGCTGATTTTAAAAAGAGTGGCAAGCGTGTCGGCCCGAGAACGACGTAAGCGAAGAGCAAGCCGGGCGAAGGCCCGCAAAATTCACCAGCAACGCCGCTTTTTATCTTCGTCGACTTCGAGGAGCGAAGCGACGCAGGGAGACAAAGGGAGTCCAGAGGGCGAAGCCGCTAACGTTGACGAGAATCGGCCGCCGGGCCGCTCCCGGCAAATCAACTTTGGTTCACAGATGAAGCCAGCACGACGCAGCCGTCAACACAGAAATACTCAGCCGAAGGCCCGCGATGCAGTCGCCAACACAAAAGCCGTGTGTCAGCACAGATCCCCAGCCCGTGCGGCCGAGCACAATTCAAAAGCATGACCGCCGTCGCTTTACGGCCCGCCGCGCAAGGCTTACGGTAAAAGGGCATCCAAAAGAGAGAACACACATGCATCGCTGCGCTATTCGATTTAGCGCTCGATTTTGCCAGCCCTAATGGTGAAGTTGAGCGTGCTGATCTAACGATCATCCCCATCACTTTGCCGTTAGGGCTAATTGAACCGACTCAGGTCGGGATCGATTGGCAGGCGGTGTGGTCCGGACGCGCAACCAACTCTCTCCCCTCTGGTTCTCCTTCCCTTTCTGACGTCGTTCGTTACTCTATTGTTAATCAGACAGACGACTTAAGACTATGAATTCAAATTCCTATTTCAACTCCAAGAGCCTTGGTGCGACGCTGATTGTGGCCGGGACGGCCATCGGCGCAGGCATGTTGGCGTTGCCCATTGCCACCGCTGCCATCGGCTTCTGGCCTGCACTGGCGCTGATGGTCGGCCTTTGGGCCCTGTCCGGCTACAGCGCCCTGCTGATGCTGGAGGTGAACCTGAAAGTGGGGGCGCAACTCGATACCCACGCCAATCTGCATACCATGACCGGCCATGTGCTGGGCCGAGCCGGGCAATGGGTCGGTGCCCTAGCCAACCTGGCGCTGCTCTACTCGCTGACCGCCGCATATCTGTCTGGCGGTGCTTCGCTGCTGATGCTGAAGCTCGGCGACTGGCTGGCATTGTCCCATGGCAGCGCTGCGCTGCTGTTTGCCTTGACGCTCGGCGCTGTGGTCGCGCTGGGCATGGGTTATATCGACCGGATGATCCGTTTGCTGTTCAGCGCTAAACTACTGGCTTTGTTGGCGGTATTGGTGGTGTTGCTGCCGGACACCAGTGCGCTGAACCTGCTGGCGGACGCCACTGAGGCCGTGCAGGGGCAGGGGGCGCTGATCGCCGCTATCCCGGTGATCATCACTTCCTTTGGCTTCCATGTCTGTATCCCCTCGCTGGTGCGTTATCTGCAGGGGGATGTGATCAGCCTGCGTCGCGCCTTGCTGATCGGCTCGGCGCTGCCGCTGCTGTGCTACAGCCTGTGGTTGCTGGCGACCTTGGGTGTGTTGTCACCGGCGGAGCAGTTGGCCTTGGCGCAGGGCGATGCGCTGGCGAATCTGGTGGTGTCGCTGTCAGAGCGTTCCGGCCAAAGCTGGCTGGGAACGGCGCTGACCGCGTTTGCCGATCTGGCGCTGCTGACGTCGTTTCTCGGTGTGACCCTGAGTCTGTTCGATTATCTGGCGGAGCTGTCCCGTCGCAATGACAGCGCTGCGGGGCGGGGCCAAACTTGGCTGCTGACCTTCCTGCTGCCGCTGGGCTTGGCGATCTTCTACCCGCAAGGCTTTGTCGCCATTCTCGGCTTCGCGGCGATCCCGCTGATGGTGTATATGGTGATCCTGCCGGTGCTGATGGCGCGCAAGCTGCGCACGCAGGGCGTGGCAGGTTACCAGGTGCGCGGCGGCACACCGGCTTTGGCGCTGATCACGGCGGCGGCATTGGGGGTGATCGCTGCGCAGTTGGTGACCGCGCTGTAATCGGACTCGACGGGGTAAAGCTTTGCGCTGAGAGCGATAAAAAATGGGGGCCCGTCATTGCGGGCCCCTGTTTTTAGAGGATCGCCTTAGGCTGCTTTGCCCGGCTTAGGGGCAAAGGGCTGGGCGATGCGGTCGAGCACGCCTTGCAGCTTGGAGATCGCCACCCCGTAATTGGTGATGGGCACGCCGCGTCGCTGACATTCCCGCAGCCGACGCATCACTTCATTACGGTTTTGCATGCAGGCGCCGCAGTGCACCACCAGCTTGTACTGCTCCAGATCGTCTGGGAAGTCGTGGCCAGCGACGACGTCGAAGTTCAGCTCCTTGCCGCTGTAGCGACGGATCCAGCGCGGCAGCTTGACCCGGCCGATGTCGTCATCCTGGGCGTGATGATTGCACGCCTCGGCGATCAGGATCCGATCCCCGTGAGCCAGGCTGTCCAACGCCTCAGCACCCTCTATCATGATGGGCAGATCCCCTTTGAAGCGGGCGAAGGCGGTGGAGTAGGTGGTTAACGGGATGTGGCCCGGTACCAAGCGGTCGACTTCGTCGATCACTTGGGAGTCCGCCACCACCAGCGCCGGCGGTGTAGTCATCATCGCCAGGGCTTGCTTGAGCTCACTCTCTTTGACCACGGTGGCCAGGGCGCCACGATCCAGCGCTTCGCGCAGCACCTGGACCTGGGGCAGGATCAGCCGTCCCACCGGTGCGGCCATGTCGATGGGCACCACGCACAACAGGTGATCGCCAGGACCGTAGAGATCCCCCAGCAAGGGCGGAGTGCACTTGAGCTCCGCCGGGGCCAGTTCGTACAGCGCTAGCTTGATGGCATCGCCACCCTCGTTCTGCGTGCAGCTGGCCAGTTGGTAGGGGATGTTGTGATCGTCACAGTAGGCCCGATCGGCGGCACTAGGTCCCGCCAGATCTGTCTTGTTGAACACCAGCAAAAACGGCAGCTTCAGCTGATTTAGCTCGCTCATCCAGTGTCGTTCATATTCGGTGAGGCCGGAATCATCCACCACCACCAGGGCCATATCGGCGCGATAGAGGACTTTGCGGCTGGCAGCAACGCGCAGTTGGCCCAACTCCCCTTCGTCATCCAGGCCAGCGGTGTCATAGAAAGTCACCGGCCCCAGCGGCAGCAGTTCGTAGCCCTTGGCCACCGGATCGGTGGTGGTGCCGGGACGATCAGAGACGATGGTGACCTGTTGACCGATCAGCAGATTCAGCAGTGAGGATTTGCCGGCATTACGACGGCCGATCAGGGCGATGGTGTGGCGGCTGCCTCGAGGGGCACGGTTAGCGATGGACATGGTGGCTTCTCCTGGTATCGCCACGGCAGTGGCCGGGGCGACGGGCGATGGCGGACAGTTCTTCGGTAAGGTGGGTGAGACGCTGATCGATCAGGGCCTCGGTGTCGTTTTTGCCTGGGTAGATCTGGTAGCTGGCAAACACCGGCTGTGGCGTAAAGGAGGGCATCACCACGTTGGCGCCGCACTGCAGGGCCCGGTCGCGAGCGCTGGGCAGCAGGGCGTTGAGGGCGCTGGTGGCGGGGATCAGCGCGCCCGGATTCATTAGGCGCAGCAAGGCGGTGACCCGCAGGCTTTGCAGCACATCGCCGTCGGGCAAGCCGGCCATCGGGGTTTGTGGGTGCATGACGTAGGGGCCGCAGGCCAGCATATCCAGCTCCAGCTCGGTCAGGGTGAGCAGATCCTGCGCCAGAATGGCGTCGGTCATGCCGGGCAGGCCGGTGATCACGCCGCAGCCTACTTGGTAGCCCAGCGCTTTTAGGCACTGCAGGTTATCGAGCCGTTGTTGAAAGTCGCTGTCTGGACGCACCTGAGCGAACAGCTCCCGATCGAAGGTTTCCATCTTCAACAGGTAGCGATCGGCGCCGGCCTCGCGCCACAGGCGCAGCTCCTCGGGTTTGCGATCGCCCAGTGATAGGGTGATGGCGACATCGTGGCGGGCCTTGATGGTGGTGATCAGCTCGGCGATGGTGTCGGCCCGATAGCGCCAGTCGTCACCGGATTGCAGCACTACGGTGCCAATGCCGGCATCGGCGATGGTTTGGGCGCAAGCCAGAATGTGGTCCGGTTCGAGACGATAGCGCAACACCTCGCGGTTGCCACTGCGCAGGCCGCAATAATGGCAGTTGTTGCGGCAGTGGTTAGAGAATTCAATGATGCCGCGCAAAAACACGGTGTCGCCAAACTGCGCCAGCGTGGCGGCATTGGCGGCGGCAAATAGCCGCTCATCATCTTCACCGCCGAGGTAGGCCTGGATCCGATCCAGGCTCAGCGGTGGGTTAAGGCTCAGCGTCATGTTGGACTCCTTGCTCAAAAGGGGTGCTGTGGGCCAGATCAAAGCGGCATTGACTGAACGGGCGCAGCAGCGCGTTGGGCCAGGGGGCCAGTATTCTGGCCGGATCGGGATCCTTGGCCAACTGCCACAGGGTGCTGGCCTGGGTGCCGAGCGCCGCCAGATCCCAGCGCTGCCACACTCCGGCGGCGGCGGGAACGACGCTGTGGGCGTACTGGCCCAGCCACAGCCAGTCATCCAGCAACAGCAGCGGCTGATAGGGCTGGGTTTGCAGCCAACGCACCGTCACCTTGGGGTGCGCGGCCAGCGTCGTCAGCCAGGCCCGCGAACGGGCAAACTGGTCGGCCAGGGCGGCGTCGTCCAGGCCCTGGCGTAACACCTGGCCAAAGGCGGGATCGATCCCGGCCGGCAGGGGCCAGTCCAGCGCCAGTATGGTCAGGCGCTGAAAGCCCGGCTGGGTCAGGCGGTCCTGCAGCGCATCGTGCACCGGGCCCTGGGCAAAGTTGCTGTAGAGCACGGCGTGCATCAGGATCCGTCGGCTCTGGCGGATCTTGATGCACAGAGCGTCGCTGTCGAGATCTGGGCTGATCACCAGTCCCGGCGGGGTGTTACAGGTAGATATCACGCTGCCCCTGATCGGTTTTATCCAGGCACTTGCGCACGTTTTTGGCGCGGGCCGGGGTCATGGCTTCGAGCTCTTTTTCGATCAGCGCGTTGCCCGCCTCGCGGGTGCGCTCGGAGGCAAACTCGTTGAGGTACTCCCGGAAGGTGATCAGGGCATTGGGCTGACAGAAGGTGCGGATGAATTTTTGCTTGGCCAGACCCATAAAGTGGTCGCCGGTGCGGCCCTTGCGATAGCAACCGGTGCAAAACGACGGGATGCTGTCCAGGTTAGTCACCAGATCGTGGATCACCTCATCGATCTCTCGATGATCCCCGAGGGTGAATTGTTGCTCATCCTCGCGTTCGGTCTCGGCGGCGGCATAGGCGCCGGGGTAGGTGCGCGAAGCCGCGCTGATCTGGGAGACGCCCATATTGATCAGCTCGCGGCGGATCTCCGGGGTCTCTCGGGTACTGAGGATCAGCCCGGTATAGGGCACCGCCAGACGCAGGATGGCGACGATCTTCTTGAAGGTGTGATCGTCGATGGCGTGGGGCGGTTGCTCGGACAGATCGGAGCCTTGCGCCGGCTCGATGCGTGGGAAAGAGATGGTGTGGGGGCCGACACCGTAGTCGGTCTCCAGTTGCTGGGCGTGTTGCAGCAGGGCCAGCAGCTCAAATTTGTGGTCGTACAAACCAAACAGGGCGCCAATGCCGACGTCATCGATCCCCGCCTCCATGGCACGGTGCATGGCGTACAGGCGATACAGGTAGTCTTTCTTTTTGCCTTTGGTGTGGACCTGTTCGTAGGTGTCGCGGTGGTAGGTTTCCTGGAAACACTGGTAGGTGCCGATCTGGGCGGTTTTCAGGGTGCGAAAATCCTCGGTGTCCATGGGGGCGCAGTTGACGTTGATGCGACGGATGGCGTGCCCCTCCCCGTCCTTGGCCGCGAGACGGGTCGCGTACATGGTGCGGATGCTGTCGACGATGCGTTCGGCGCTGTTGCGTGGATGCTCGCCATAGACCGCCAGCAAGCGCTTGTGGCCTTTGCTCAGCAAGACGGACACCTCTTGGTCGATCTCATCGGCCTTGAGGGTCTTGCGCTTAAGTTGATGGTTATCGGCATTGAAGGCGCAGTAGGCGCAGGCATTGGCGCAGTGGTTGCTGACGTACAGCGGCGCGAACAGCACCATGCGGTTGCCATAGATGGCGTCTTTGATCTCGCGGGCAGCGGCAAACAGCTGCTCATCCAACGCGGGATCACTGTTTTGCAGCAGTACGGCGGTGTCGGCCAGGCTCAGCCCCTGGGCTTGACGGCCCTTCTCCAGCACGGCTTCCACCTGGGTCTGGCTGGGGTTGGTGATCTGATCCAGTTGCGCCCAGATCGCTGCATCGTCAATAAAGCTCTGGCTGGGATCGATCTCGCGCAATGGGATCATCGGATGGTGATGGTGGGTCATAGCGGTAGGCCTTGTACAAAAGTCGGGTGCCCCGCAGGGCACCCGGTCTGGATCACTGAGAAACGACTTTGTCGCCCTTGATGACGGTGGGAACGATCTCTTCTTCGACGAAGCGCGGGGTGAACTCGGCAGCGTCGTGGTAGGGCACCAAGCCATTGCCCATCATCGCCTTGAAGTCATCCCAACGGTACACCGCCAAGAACAGGTGGATAGGCAGGAAGGCGGTCAGCAGCAGGCCCCAGAACAGGTGCAACTGGCCCAGCAGCCAAACGGTGTCACGGGGTGCGGCGTGTGGGATCAGCCACAGCACCAGGCCGGAGAACACCAGGACGGTGCCGCCGATGATCACGCAGATCCCGAACAGCTTCTGACCGGAGTTGTATTTGTTCATCGGTGGTACCGGCACTTTCTTGCGCAGCAAGAACTTCTGCGGGTAGCCGCCCAGCACCTTAAACCATCCGATGTCGCGCTTATCGAAGGTGAAGGCACGGGCCACGAACAGCACCACGCGGTCGAACGCCATCAGGAAAAAGCCGACACAGGCTAGGGCCATCATGGCACCGGCGGCCATATGGACGTCGTAGGTGGTCTGCATGCCAGCATCGGCCAGCGGCTTGAAGAATAGGATCAAACCGGTGACGGCCAGCGGCAGGAAGCTCAGCAGCAACAGATAGTGGAACACTCGCACCGACAGCGGGTGTTTGAGGATCGGACGCATATCACTCATGACTCGGCTCCTTATGAGATCTTGCTGCTGCGATCCACATAGGTGGTGTGCAGCAGCTTATGAGAGGTGTGACCCAGCGGCTCGCCGCCAAACTCGCGGTAGTATTGCTGTACCGCTTTGTTGTGGTGGCTGAAGCGGTTAGTGGCGATGGTGTCGTCCTGGTACAGCCCGGCGATCCGCGCCTTGATGTACTCATTGCGCTTGGCCACACGGGTGGTAAACCAACCCACCGGGATCGCCATGGCGGCCACGATGGCGGCACCGACAACCATAAACTTGCGGCGGGACAGGAAAAACGGACTTTCGGTAAACTGATGGTCTTTCTGGCTCATGTCGGCCTCCTTAAGCGCGGTTCATCCAGGATGTGCCTTCACCACGTACCGGCTGGCCTGCACCGTTGACGCAGCCTCCGGGGCAGTTCATTACTTCGATAAAGTGGTACTTGGAGGTACCGGCCAGCACCTCGTTGACGATGGGCGCGATGTTCTTGGCCATATCGTGGACGACGGCGACGTTGAGGGTGATTTCCTGGTTCAGGTGTTTGTCGAACAGGGTCACCGAGGCCTCTTTGACCCCTTCGAGGCCGCGCACCGGGGTGTATTCCAGGGTGGCCAGTTCCTCATCGGTCAACACTTTGTGGGCGGTGCGTAGCGCCGCTTCCATCACCCCACCGGTGTTGCCGAAGATGGTGGCGGCGCCGGAGTAATCGGCAAACAGGCTGTCGCCCTTGGCAGGAGCAACCTGGCTGAGATCGATCTGCAGCAACTTAAACAGCTGGGCCAATTCCTTGGTGGTCAGCACCACGTCTACATCCTGATAGGATGCGCCGCTGGACTTGCCATTTTCGATGTTCCACTCCCAGGCGTCATTAAACTCCTCGCGGGATGCTTCCATCTTTTTGGCGGTACAGGGCATCACTGAGACGGTGAATATGTCATTGGCATCGGTGTCGTAGATCTCGGTGCCGTAGGTCTTGGCCACGGTGCCGGACATCTGCTGCGGTGATTTGGCCGTGGACAGGTGTGGGATCAGGGCTGGATATTGGTTTTCTACCATGCGGACCCAGGCTGGGCAGCACGAGGTAAACTGTGGCAGTTTGCCCTCAAACGCTTCGCCTTTGGCCGAGGCATGGACGCGGTGGATCAGCTCAGAGCCCTCTTCCATGATGGTGAGATCGGCAGAGAAGTTGCAGTCAAATACCCGGAAGCCCCCTTTGTGCATGGCACCGTACATCTCGCCGGTGACCAAAGAGCCTGGCTTCATGCCAAACTCTTCGCCAATGGCGACACGCACGGCCGGGGCGATGATCCCGACTACGGTGGTTTTGGGGTCCGCCAGCTTTTCAATCACCTGATTGATCGCGCTGTGGGTCTCTTCGATGGCGTCAAAGGGACAGTTGAGCATGCACTGACCACAGGACAGGCATTTGTCTTCGTTGATACGGTGGGGGGCGCCAGATGCGCCTTCTATGCCTTTGGGGGGGCAGAACGCCTTGCAGGCATCACAGCCTTTGCACTTATCGGCATTGATCTTAAACAGCCCGCGGATCTCACCGCTGCTGTGGTTCATCGTTGTCATTATCGATTCCTTTATTCGGCACATTGCTGAACCTGAAGCTGGATCCTGAAGTCTTTAGCCACTGTGCACAGAATGTTGTAATTGAATGACAACTGTCTGTGCCGTCGAGGTAGGACACTAGTATGGATCCCAAAGCTTCTTGCTCCCGATAACCTTTACGGAAAGCATGATTAATGATCGAACCTGCCTGAGGATATTCCCATCCTGAATTATGAAAAGTGTGAGTTAACACAATGTGTTGTTTTTGATTGCAAACACCATGAGGATAAAGTTTTTTGTGAGGTGATTGCTTATCGTTTTTTACTTTTTGGTGATTGTTTTTATAATAATTAAAACGACCGATTTATCTCACATAATAATCATTAAATGCCGCCTTGGTGCTGGGGTTTAATGAGATGTTATTGTCGCTTTTTTTGCGGGGTTTGTTATTGTTGCGGAGGTGTGTTTGCGGTAATTGCATTCTCTGTTGCTTAATCGACTTCTTAAGGTGTATTTTTCTTGGGCCGCACTGAGTGCCGTTACTTGTAAACTTTCATTGTGGTGCGACAAAAAAAACGACCCATGGAGGTCGTTTTTTTATTAAGTGCTCGGCACCTTGATGGGGCTGCCATATTGATAGTGCTTCTGTCAGGTGGCGCTGGCGGCCAACTCCTGCAGTCAGCCTATGCTCATAGCCTGAACCTTAAGCATTTAGGTGCTCCCAAACGGCCTCCAAACTGTTGGCCTGCTTGGCTTTTGACTGCTGGGCCCGGTGGCAGTTAGTTGCGATGAAATCAATTGCCCAACTTAAGTC
>NZ_BAABJZ010000014.1:0-30425 GCF_039543565.1 Ferrimonas pelagia
TTCTCATCCTCGAATCGCTGACTTTCTTGGCAAGTTGCTTGAAATCGCTGGAAGTATGCATCGTCGATGCTCGGGTCACTAATCAAAGCACTATTAGATCAAACTTTTAGTGCAATTGGTATTATACGCCGCCAAGTCGTAGTCATCGATACGTTGGCAAGAGTATGGGTGTTTTTAAGGCGGAGAGGGGGGAAGAATATGAAAGAGCTGTTGATGAAAAAATGGCGTGCCAATGGCACACCATTTTCCTTAGTTGCGGGTTACCAGATCTTCACCCGATCCTCGCTGGGGATGTACATGGCGTCGGTGGGCTGGACGTCGAAGATCTCATAGAACTCCGGTACGTTGGCCAGCGGGCCGTTGGCGCGATACTGAGAGGGGGAGTGGGGATCGGTCCGTACCCGGTTGCGCAGTGCTTCCTCTTTGTACTTGGCACGCCAGATCTGACCAAAGCCGATAAACACCCGCTCGTCTCCGCTCATGCCGTCGATCACCGGTGCCTCTTGGCCCTGCAGCGACAGGTGGTAGGCCTTGAGGCCGATGGTGATCCCGGACAGATCGCCGATGTTTTCACCTAAGGTCAGCTGGCCGTTGACGCTCAGATCGGAGAACACCTGATAGTCGTTGTACTGTTTGATCAGTTTGCGACCACGGCGCTGGAACGCCATCAGATCCTCTTCGGTCCACCAATTGACCAGGTTGCCATTCTCATCGTAACGGGAGCCCTGATCATCGAAACCGTGGCCCATTTCGTGGCCGATCACCGCGCCGATCCCGCCGTAGTTCACGGCATCGTCCGCTTCCATGTTGAAAAACGGTGGCTGCAAGATCGCTGCTGGGAACACGATCTCGTTCATGGTGGGGTTGTAGTAGGCGTTGACCGTTTGCGGGTTCATATGCCATTCCCACGTGTGGATAGGCCCACCCAGCTTGGCCAGTTGCTCCTGATGGCCCCATTGGGCGGCGCGCATGGAGTTACCGACCAGATCGTCGGCTTGTACGGTCAGTGAGGAGTAGTCCTTCCATTTATCCGGATAGCCGATCTTCGGGGTAAAGGCAGCCAATTTCACCTTGGCCTTTTTCTTGGTGTCTTCGCTCATCCAATCCAGCTCATCGATGGAGTTGGCGTAGGCTTTGCGCAGGTTTTCCACCAAGACGGACATGCGCTCTTTGGCTTCGGGGGTGAAGTGTTTTTTGACGTAGACCTTGCCGACGACTTCGCCCAGATCGGCATTGACCTTATCGACGGCGCGCTTCCAGCGGGCTTGTTGCTCTGCCTGACCGTTGACCTTGCGGGCGAAGAAGTCGAAGTTCTCGGCATCCAACTCGGCACTCAATTGGCTGGCGTAGGTGGTCAGTACGTGCCAGGTCAGGTAGGTGCGCCATTGCGCCACGGAGAACTGCTTGAAGACGTCATTGAAGCCTTCTACATAGGTGTTTTGGTTGATGATCAGGTTGTCCAGATCGGCCGCGCCGAGGGTGCTCAGGTAACCGTTCCAATCAAAATCGGCGGCAACGCTGGCCAGATCCGCGGTGGCGTATTTGTTGTAGCGCTTTTCGCTGTCGCGCGATTCCACTTTGGTCCACTGCTGCTCGGCCAGGGCGGTTTCCATGGCCATCACGGTCTTGGCTGCTTTGGCGCCACCGGCTAAACCGGCCAGGCGATACATGGTTTCGATGTGCTCAACAAATTGGGCGCGCATGGTGTCGAAGCGTTCGCCTTCATTGAAGTAGTAGTCACGATCCGGCAGTGACAGGCCGGTTTGCCATAAGTGGGCGGCGTACTGCTGCGAATTCTTGGCGTCGACGCTGACGTAGAACACGAATGGGGGGGAGACGCCAATGGTTTGGGCGTGGGCGAAGTACTTGGCGATGTCACTGTCACTGTTGAGTGCGGCGATGGCGTCGAACTCTGCCTGAAGCGGTTTGACGCCCAGTGCGTTGATGGTGTCGGTATCGAGCATGGATTGATACAGGGCGGCGACTTTCTGTTCGTCGCTGCCGGGCTTGAGCCCATCCATTGCCGCCAGATCTTCGATGATGGTGCGCACGTCTTTTTGTGCTTTGATCCGCAGATCATAGAAAGCACCAACGGTGGTGCGATCGGCCGGGATCTCTGCATCTTTGAGCCAGGTGCCGTTCACGTAGCCGTAGAAATCGTCTTGCGGGCGAATGGACCGGTCAAAGTTATTCAGTTCGATCCCTGAACTGAGTGCGCTCTTTACTGCGGTCGACGCGGCGGTGGGTTGGCTTGGGGTCTCGGTATTACTGCAGGCCACCAGTGCCAGCGCGGAGGCACACAGGCCCCCGATCACAATCTTTTTCATCCACTTTTCCCTATGGTTTGGATTGGGAGGGTCAACAGGATACTAACGTTGCACCAACAGAGCGTCAAAGCTGCAGCCCTATCAAGGTGTAAAAGAGTTTGTCTTGTGGCCGATGCGCTCGGCTTTGGGGGTAGGGTTTCCGAGCTTATCTAGGGGGGGAATGGAAACGGCAGGCGTCAATACGGGATATCAGCCCGCCGGCGGTGGCGCAGGCGGGCTGATAGGGATGGGTGCAGCAAAGTCGCTGTCGCCGAGGACTTTGCACGCCGTCGCAAGGTGTCAGGCTGTTGTCTGGGCCATCCAGATAAGGGAGGGGCGGATCAGGTGGCTTCTGCCTGCAATTGAAATAGCGGTTTTTTCACCCATTGTGATAGCAAAACGCCGGTGAGGATCAGTCCTCCGCCGAGCAGATGGCCTTTGTTGAGGGATTCCCCCAGCAGGATGACTGCGCCGGTGGCGGTCAGCAGTGGTACCAGATTCATAAATATGCTGTTGTTGCTGGCGCCCAGACGTTGGATCCCGGCCATCCAGCAGTAGGGGGC
Organism: Ferrimonas pelagia; assembly: GCF_039543565.1. Classification (NCBI taxonomy): domain Bacteria; kingdom Pseudomonadati; phylum Pseudomonadota; class Gammaproteobacteria; order Alteromonadales; family Ferrimonadaceae; genus Ferrimonas; species Ferrimonas pelagia. The sequence continues at coordinate 2,870 of NZ_BAABJZ010000014.1, forward strand.
AATGATGGATGCGGCGATGCCGGCGTACAGCACCATGGGAATGGCTTGGCGGCTCAGTGCCATTGAATCGCTCAGCACAACGGCCGGCAGCAGCCACAACAGGCCCAGCAGGATCTGGACATACAGGGATTGCCACAGGCCAAACGGCAATTGCCAGCGGCGGATCAGCACGCCATAGAGGGCGTAGGCCGTGGCGCCGAGCAACAGCAGGCCGTCCCCGACGTTGAGCCCCTGCGCGGTCAGATTGGCCAGGTTGCCACCGGACAGTAAGAGCCCGAGGCCGACAAAGGCGAGCAGCCCGCCACCCAGAGCGCCCAGAGTGGGCGGTTCGCGCATGATCAGCAGGCTCATCAACAGGGTCAGTAGTGGAACAATGGCGCCGATCAGGCCCATGTTGGTGGCGCTGGTGCTGGCAGCCGCAACATACGCCAGGCTTTGAAACGCGACCACGCCGAGCATACCGAGCACGCTGAACTTGAAAAGATTGGCCAAGACTAAATGGCGCTGGCGCCAGACCGATGGCAGGACAAAGGGAGTCAGCACCAACGCCGCCAGGGCCCAGCGGTAGAAAGAGATGGCGGCAGGGGAGATCACATCCACGGAGCTTTTGCCTACCAGGTTATTGCCGGCCCAAGCGACAACGGCGATCAGTGGGAAAAGGTAAGCATTCATCGAAGATCCTAGACAACTAACTCGGAATTAATGTCTTATTGTATTATGTCTTCTGATATTTAGATAACGAGGATCGGACATTATGCATCCCGTGCAGGACACCCCCTATCAAATGGATCCCGCCGATCCGGCAGAGCGCTACCCTTTGCCGCTTCAGCCCGAGCGTGAGATCTACCTGCTGCGGGCCGATGTGGCGCCGGAGACCACCTTCTTGCCTCACAGTCACCCCTGGGGACAGCTGAACATGGTGGACTCCGGCGTGATGGAGTTGAGTGTTGCCGGGCAACAATGGTTGTCGCCGCCCCAATACGGCTTGTGGATCCCGCCGGATGTGGTGCACAGCAGTTACAGCCGACAGCGCGTCGCCTACCGAGCGTTGTACTTTAATCGTGCCTGGTCGCAGCAGCTAAGCGGGGCGCCTTGCATGGTCAAGTTATCGCCGTTGCTCCGGGCGTTGGTGGCGGATCTCAGTGGCCGGGGGATCGACAGCCCCAGTGAGGCGAGTGATCGACGGATCGCCCGGGTCTTGTTCGACCAACTGCAGCTGGCGGAGCCGCTCCCGGTCTATCTGCCAAGCAGTGATGATCCGCTGTTGAGCCCGATCCTGCTGGCGCTGCAGCACGATCCCGCCAACGACGTTTCATTGGCGACTTGGGCGCAGCGCGGTCACACTACTGAGCGGACACTGGCGCGCCGCTTTCAGCGTTCTCTGGGCTTGAGCTTCAGTGATTGGCGCTCCCGGCTGCGGTTTTTGACGTCGCTATCGATGTTGCGTGAGGGGATGGCGGTGAAAGAGGTGGCGTTGGAGTTGGGTTACAGCACGTCGTCTGCGTTCATTGCCATGTTTCGCCGTCACAGTGACAACTCGCCTGAGGCGTACCGGCGTCAACGGGGCGTGAATGAAGGAACGCGAATACGGTAGACTGGACTGAGCCGGAACAGAGGAGAGTTGCAGTGCGAGATCTCAGTGAGATTCGTCGAGAATACACCCATGGAGGATTGCGGCGTCAGGATCTGCCTGAGCAGCCGTTGGCGCTGTTTGAGCGCTGGTTTGAGCAGGCCCATGGGGCGGGATTGCTTGATCCCTCATCGTTTGTGTTATCGACGGTGGACCCCAGCGGTAAGCCATTTCAGCGCATTGTGTTGCTCAAGCAGTTCGATGAGCAGGGCATGGTGTTTTATACCAATCTGGGCAGCCGTAAGGCGAGCCAGATCGCCGGCAATGATCGGGTCAGCATGCTGTTTCCTTGGCATGAGCTGGAGCGTCAGGTGCACGTCACTGGGCGGGCACAGCGGCTGAGCACGGCAGAGGTGATAAAATATTTTGCCAGTCGGCCACGTGACAGCCAGTTGGGCGCGTGGGCATCGCCGCAAAGCCATAAACTGTCGGCGCGCAGTGTGCTGGAGGGGAGCTTTTTAAAGATGAAGCAGAAGTTTGCCCAAGGCGAGGTGCCGTTGCCGGACTTTTGGGGCGGCTACCGGATCGTGATCGACAGCGTGGAGTTTTGGCAGGGCGGGGCTAAGCGCCTGCATGATCGCTTCCTTTATCAGCGCACGGCGCAGGGGTGGGAGGTTGACCGTCTGGCGCCATAAGGCACGGAGTCGGCCAGTCGATACTGCCAATGCTGACGATTTTGGCTTATCCCCTGTGACCAGCCTCGCTGGCGGTAAAATGCGGTGGCGCTGCGGTGTTGATGGCAGCGGAGGGTAATGGTCTTGGCGCCGAGCTGAGCCAAATAATGCATGCCGTGTTCAAGTAGGGTGGTGCCGATCCCTCGGCCTTGCCATTGGGGCAAGACATACAGGGCTACGATACTGTGCTCGATCTGGCTGAGCACAATAAAGCCGACGATCTGATCCGCCTGGATCTGCACAAAGCTGCGCCCCCGTGCGGCGATGTAGTGCGGCAGCTTGTGTAGGGCCAACTGGTCGCCTTGGGCGCTTTGCCTGAAGATCTTATCCATGGCTGGCAGATCGTCTGTCAGAGCCGTTCTTATCAGCATCGTCCCTCTCCTTCATTGAGCATTAAGGTGTAGCCCGACTTGATGAAGGGTGCAAAGTGCCGATAGCCGCTATCGGAAAGAATGCTGCGCCTCTGTGTTAGAGCAGTGTTAACATAAGTGGTTTATCTACATGATTTAATTCAAAAGGATTTGTATGGGATCGTGGAGACTGGGAGCGTTTGACCGCTTAGTTTGGCAGCGACTGCTGGCGGCAACCACGCTGGGTCTGGTTGGCTTCTTGCTTAATCTCGCGCCAATTCCCCTGTTTTCCAATATACAGCTGGTGTTGGGCAACATCGTCATCGTTATTTGCGCCAGTCGTCTCGGCTTGGGCTGGGTACTTTGGTGCGCGTTTCTTGCGATCTCCGGCCTCTACCTTGCCTGGGGTCATCCGGTTGGCTATCTGCTGTTTGGTCTGGAGGCGCTGTGCATCACTCTGATGCGCCGGCGTGGCTGGTATCTGTTGTATGCAGATCTGGCGTACTGGTTGGTGTTGGGCATGCCATTGACCGCATGGGCGGTCAATGCACTGGTTGATCTGCCGCCGGAGTACACGCCATTTACTGTGCTCAAGCAGGGGTTTAATGGCTTACTGTATTGCTCCGCAGCCAGCCTGCTGTTGATGCTGAGTCCGCGCGGTTGGCTGCGGACGCTAAGACAACAACCCATTCTGGTGAGAAATTTTCGCCAGAAGTTAAGCCATGCGGTGTTTGCGCTGATGATCCTTGCCCTGTTTATCTCCCTGCTGGCCTATACCGGCCATTTGATGCGGATCCAACAGAATTTGCTGCATGAGCGGTTGACTGAAACCGGTGAGCGCATTGCGCTGCAATATGAACGCTACTTTCAGCAACACGTGGACGTGGTGACTGTGGCGGGAGAATGGCTTCCGACAACCGCGTCGGCACAACGGGCCAGATTGAGCCAATTGCATGCGCGTAATCCGGGCTTTATCACCATGTTAGTGACCGACAATGAGGGGGACGTACTGGCGGCAGCGCCGGGGGCGTTATTCGATGGCACGCGCAAGCTCTCGGTTGCGAGTCGGGCCTATTTTCGTCAGGTGATGGCGACCGGTACGCCCTATGTTTCGGGTGTCTTGCAGGGGCGGGGCTTTGGCCAGGATCCGATCGTGGCGATCAGTGCGCCCTGGTTTGACCATCAAGGGCAGATCGGTGGGATCATCGAGGGCTCGCTCGATGTAAAACGTCTGCTTGAGCTAAATGACATTAATCCGGCGGTTCATTTGGTGGTGATCGACGATCGAGAGCATGTGGTGACGGCGTCGGAGCAGACTGGATTTGCGCCTTTGAGCGACTGGCGGGTCAACATTATGCGTGAGGGCAGCGATGAGCAGATCGGCTTATTAAGCCTGGGCGTCGCCGCCGCACCGGTTGCCGATTATTTTCAGCACTCGGTGACGCTGGATAATGATTGGCAGCTGTATATTCTTATCCCATATCGTCCCTTTGCTCAGCGCGCAGAACGTCAGTTTCTATGGGGATTGGGCTTGTTGTCGCTGGCATTGTTGATCTCTGTGTTCTTAGCGCAGCGTTTGAGTCGTTATCTCACCTGGCCACTGGAGCTGTTGGCCAAGGAGGTGGCCCAGACCGGTGATGGCCATACAGTGATGCGCGCTTTGCCTCGAGGGGCTGCCACCGAGATCCTACTGCTGCGCGATCAGCTAGCGCACCAGCGCAACGCCATCATGCAGCATCAGGACGAGCTAGAGGGCCAGGTGGCGGCCCGCACGCAGGAGCTGGCTTTGGCAAACAAGAAGTTAGCGCGGCTGGCGTTGCGGGATGGTTTGACCGGTGCCTACAATCGACGCCATTTCAATCAAACCTTCGATTCGGCCCGGCAATACAGTTTGCGCAGCCACACGCCGCTGGTGTTGGCCCTGTTGGATATCGATCACTTTAAGGCGATCAATGACAGTCATGGCCACTTGGTGGGCGATGATTGCCTAAAGGGGCTGGTAAGGGTGATCGGGGAGCATTTCTCCCGTCAAAATGATCTGCTGGTACGTTATGGCGGCGAAGAGTTTTTGCTGTTGTTGCCGCAGTTGCCTTATGCGTCTGCGCGCGAGCAATTAGATGCGTTGCGGCTTAAGGTGGCAGCAACCCCATTAACGACAACCGAGCAGGGGCTCGATCTTTTGGTGACCATCAGTATTGGCGCCATTGTGGCGTCTGGTCACTTTAGTGATGAGCCGAAAGATTGGTTAAATGCGGCGGATAAATTGCTTTATCAGGCCAAATCGGAGGGGCGTGACAGCTTATGTATTCAAGATTGCACCTTTGAGTTGAGTGGTATTTAGTCAAACTGTTTTTCCGACGAGCAACACTGACCACTCTTTGAGAGGAAACAGGGTAAACTCCCTCTCAAATCGATAACAAAAAGTGAGAATCATGGCGAAGATTGAACATCTGTTTGCCCGTAATCAAGCCTGGGCTGATGGGATCCGGGAGCAACATCCGGAGTTTTTCACTGAGTTGGCGCAGCAGCAGACGCCGGAGTATTTGTGGATCGGGTGCTCCGACAGCCGAGTTCCGGCCAACCAGATCATCGATCTGGCCCCGGGCGAGATCTTCGTTCACCGCAATGTTGCCAATGTGGTGGTGCACTCTGATCTCAATGCCCTCTCGGTGATCCAGTATGCGGTGGATCACCTGAAAGTGCGTCACATTATGGTGGTCGGTCATTATGGCTGTGGCGGCGTCAAGGCGGCATTGACTAATCAGAAGGTTGGGCTGGCGAGCAACTGGATCCGTCATGTGCGCGATGTTTACGAATCCCATAAAGAAGCGGTTGACCAGCTTGATCCTGAGACCGGCTTTCGCCGCTTGTGTGAGCTCAATGTGATCGCTCAGGTGATCAATACCTGCCAAACCACCATAGTGCAGGATGCTTGGGAGCGGGGCCAGGAGCTGACGGTTCATGGTTGGATCTACGACGTTGCTGACGGTCTCTTGCGGGATCTGTCGATGCGGATCGACGATAACACTCCTGTGGCTGCGACGGCGCAAAAGGCCATCCTCGCGTTGGATTGATGCCAAATGGCCCCAAAGGCTCTACTTTTAAGGGTAGGGAAGCGGTAGGGGGCACGGATGGCGTCGCGGATCATACTCATATGTTGGTTAATGGGTCAGGGAGTTGGCGTTTTCGCGGCGCCCACTTCGGCGATCTTCGCCCAGTTCGAGACGACAAAGCAGACACATAAGGCCGAGTTGGTGCTGTTTGCCAACGGCGCTTTTCTGATGGAGCGGTCTGCGCCGTTGCCCAGTGAAGCGGGCCGTTGGTTTATTCAAGGCAATAGCCTGACGCTTATCCATCCTCACGGGCAAGCGCATATGGCCTGGCCTCTGGAGCAGGATCCACAGTGGCACACATTGGCGGCGCGCCGCTCTCATCTTCCTCCTAAGCTGTACTTCGAAGGCTATGTGTCATTGCGCGATGACGCGCTTATTTTCAGAGATTGTATGACTGGGTTGGAGTACGCTTTGTCCGAGGCGGATAGGGCACTGTTGCTGCGTCATGACAGCAAACGCTTAGGCTGGCGCCGCGCGGTTTGGGTCGCTCTGACCGGTCATTGGCAGGACGATATTCGGCGCCGTGTGCCGTCGCAGATCACCATCACGGCGGTGCATGCAGTTGCACCCCAGCAGCGTTGCAAAACGCAGTTGGCGCTGCCTCGGCGTTCAGAAGGGAAGACCCGGTTATGATCCGACTTTGGCTCTGGTGTGTTTTATGCCTGTTCCCTGCCACGCTCCGAGCGGAGTTGGCTCCACCGTTTGCGCCGTTTGCACCATACGTAGGAAAGACTTGGCGTGGTGAGTTGACGGTGGCCGATCGCGATGAACCTATGGTGGATATCTCGACTTGGGAGATGGCCTTGCAAGATCAGGCTGTGCGGATCCGGCATACCTTAGATGACGGGGTGTACGAGGGCGAGACGTTTATCGTGTGGAATAAAGAACGAGAAATGTTGGAGTTTTTCTATTTCACTACGGCGGGGTTTTATACTCGAGGCACCGTTAAGTTTGCGGGTCGAAACTTCACCTCTTATGAGGACGTGACGGGATCGGAGGAGGGGATCACCCAAGTTCGCGCCGAGATCATCCTGGAAGGCGACGATGTGATGCATCAACAGGCGTATTATCTTAAGCAGGGCGAGTGGGTCAAAGGCCACAGCGCAACCTACCGAGCGATCTCACCGTGAGTCCAACGCATAAAACGATCCCTGCCGAAGCAGGGATCGTACAAAAATCGCTTAGGAGTCGTGGTTCACGCTGGGCTCGCTGTCCGTCACAAAACGCGACAGCTCGTCGGCAAACACCGAATGCAACTCTTCTTCCACATCACGCAGTCGTTCTCGTAACTCCGCGATGCTTTCCGCATCCTCAAACTGCTGATGCAGCAGACTTGCCAGTTTTGAATCGAATTTTGCCATACAAAGGTACCTCCGTGCTCCTCGCTGCCGTTAAGTGAACCGCTTTAAATCCGGTGAAAACGCAACGGAGATCGGCGTATCAAAGCCACAACTGACTTTTTTCACTGTCCACTTCTTCAATAACCACAGTATCCTTCGGGGCCGGTAGGAGTGCAAGCGTCCCTTGCATCAATTCGTCCCGACGGAACCAATGGGCGGCCAAACGTTGATGCGGCCCGTAGCGTTCCAGTCGGGTATCCAGATCGTTGCCGATCTGCAGCTGGTCGACGGCGATCAGCCGGTCGCCCGCCGCGAGGCCCGCCTGATGGGCTGTACCACCTTGGGTCACAGTCACGATCTCAACCCCCAATGCCGCGGGTTTGTAGCGTGCGCCGAGGCCGGTGTGGGCCTGCTTGTCGCTGCGTCCTCCTTTGTCATTGTTGTTATGACTAGCCCGCAGCGTCATGTTGATCCCGAGCTCGGCGAGGAGGCTGGGCAAGGGCAGATCCTCAGTGTTGTCCAAGTAGGCAAACAGCGCACTGGCATCTCGGCCAAGCAGTTCTTCGACGATCTGTTGATGGCTGTGCTCTTCGGTGCCGATCCCCGGTTGGCCAAAGCGTTGCCACAGTCGCTGCATCACACAGTCGAGTGAGTGCTTGCCTTGGGTTTCACTGCGCAGGGTCAGATCCAGCATCAAGGCGAACATCGCGCCTTTGGTGTAGTAGCTGACGATGGCATTTTGCGCGTTTTCGTCCTGTTTATAGAACTTGGTCCAGGCATTGAAGCTGGAATCGCGTAAGGATTGCTTCAATCGGCCGCTGCCACGGGTAACCCGGGTCATGCCTTGGGCCAGCATGTCCAGGTAGGTGGCTTTGTCGACGCAGCCGGCCCGGTAGACGAACAGGTCGTCGTAGTAGGAGGTGATCCCTTCATAGGCCCAGAGTTGGCGAGTATAGCTCTCTTCGCTCAGTTGGTAGGGGACAAATTGAGCCGGTTTGATCCGTTTGATGTTCCAGTTGTGGAAGTATTCATGGCTGCACAGAGAGAGGAAGGTGCGATAGCCTTCGCTCATTTTGCGCTCGGTGACGGAGGGCAGATCGCCGCGACCACAAACCAACGCCGTTGAGGCGCGATGCTCCAATCCGCCAAATCCCGCGCCGACGACTTGCGTCATAAACAGGTAACGATCGTAGGGGGCCTTGCCGCCAAAGAGCGCGATCTGTGCTTCGCAGATCTTCTTCAGATCGGCGCAGATCCGTGCGGTATCGGCCAGATGGCGGCCGGTCAGGATCAACTCGTGCGGGACACCGGCGGCGTCAAATTCGGCCAAGGTAAAGTCGCCCATTTCGACCGGATGATCGATCAGCTCATCGTAGCTCTGTGCTTGGTAGCGACCAAATTGATGGCGCTCGGCACCCGCTTCTTGCATCGCGGTGGCGACACGCCAGGTTCGGTACGCCTCTCCCTGCGGTCGCAGGATCTCAAGTTGGACCGCGCACTCCTCTTGGCCAACGACCGAAAGGAAGGTGCTGCTGCCGTTAAAAAAGCCATGGGTCTGATCCAGATGTGCGCCCCGCACTGACAGATCCCATGCATAGACTTGGTAGTGCAGCACCAATTCTGCGCCACTGTTTGCCGCCTGCCAGGTCTGCTTGTCGATCTGCTCCAGCGCAACGGCGTTGCCCTGGCCATCCTCGGCGCGCAGGCCAATGAGGTGGCGGGCAAAGTCGCGGATCATGTAGCTGCCGGGCAACCAGGCCGGCAGGCAGAAGCGCTGGGAGATCTGGGCACTGTCTAGGCTGAGGGTGACGGAATAGAGGTGGGCATGGGGATCGCTCGGTTGGATCTGGTACAGGATCATGGACGTCGTGTCTCTGGCTGAATTATTAGGTGATGATTGTAGGCTGGGTGTTGTGAGCTTGTCAGCTATAAACGTTGTGCTGGGGGGGGGGATAGCGACCTGGCCGATAGGGAGGCGTGCTGCTTTTTCGTGGGTAATATTAGCGATCGCGAGAGACGGTCAAGCATTGTTGTCCGAGGGGCAAGCCTCGTATACTCGGAGGCACATTTACCATCTAAGTTGTTGTATGGAGCCCAAAATGGCTGAAGAGACTATTTTTTCTAAGATTATTCGACGTGAGATCCCAGCAGATATTGTTTATCAAGATGAGTTGGTGACGGCGTTTCGGGACATCAGTCCCCGGGCACCACAGCACGTGCTGATCATTCCAAATCACTTGGTGGCAACGGTCAATGATGTCACCGAGTCGGACGAGCCGGCGCTGGGTCGTATGATCACCGTAGCCGCGAAGTTGGCCAAGCAAGCGGGTATCGATGAGGATGGCTACCGTCTCATCATGAACTGCAACCAACATGGGGGTCAGGAGGTCTTCCACATCCACATGCATTTGTTGGGTGGTAAGCCGCTGGGGCCGATGCTGTCGGTGTGAGAATGCGATCTGCGGTGGAGCGGTAAGATCACCGCTGCCGTGAGGTCAGAGCGGTGAGCGAGTAAGGGAAAGGGAAGCCAGAATGAAGCCGGATAACCGGGGATTTTTTCCACTGACAGGATTTGCCCAACGATTTGTTGATTTGTTGGCGCAGTGCCGAGTGCTTGGGATCAAGACGTTGGAGGCCAGCGAGCACCACGTCTTATTGGAGTTGCCGTACCATTCGCGGATCGTGGGTTATCCCGACAGCGGGGTGATCCACGGTGGGGTGATCACCACCTTAATGGATACCGGCTCTGGTGCGGCGGTGCTCTGTGCCATTCGGCAGCACAGCGGTGAGATAGAGCTTAGCCCCACACTGGATCTGCGGGTGGATTACATGAAACCGGCGGAGCCGGGCCTGCCGGTCTATGGGTTTGCTGAGTGCTATAAGTTGACGTCGGCGGTGGCGTTTACACGTGCGATCGCTTATCAACATTCGATGGATGAGCCCATCGCACAGGCGGTCGGTTCGTTTATGCGGATCGGCTCTGATCTGATGACCGATGACTTTCGCCGTGCATTGGAGGGAGGTTAGATGGATTTTAAGCAACAGCTCAATGACGCTGCGGGCAATCATGATTATGCGGCGCTGTTGGAGCTGGTTCCCTACGCCCAGTTTATTGGTATGGACTGCGAGCGTTTTGGTGATGAGTTGGTTTTTCGTTTGCCACCGAAGGCCGAAAACATGGGTAACCCGATGCTGCCGGCGCTGCACGGTGGGGTGATCGCCGGCTTTATGGAGATGGCGGCGATCGTTCAGCTCATGGTGATGATGCACACCACGCAAGTCCCGAAAATAGTCGATTTTTCTATCGATTATTTGCGGGCAGGATATGCGCGGGAGGCCTATTGTGAATGTAAGATCACCCGTCAAGGGCGCCGTGTTGCCAATGTCAGTATCAGCAGTTGGCAAACCAATCGAAAGCAACCGATCGCAACGGCGCGGGCCCATTTTTTAATTGAGTAGGGACCAAGAAGGGAAAGGTTATGAGGATATTTGTTTTAGTTAGCCTGCTATTGCTCAGTGGGTGCAGCTCCATTACCGCGGGTGTGGCAGCCCGCTCAGACCAGCCCAATCTGCGGATAGACTCGAGCAGTGTTGCGCGGGAAGTCAGCATTGAGCAGGTGCAAAAGCGCCGAGTGGGCGACTTTTTGCAAGGCTCTGCCGTGTTGATCTCACGGGTCAGCACGGATCGTTACCTGCAATACAAGTTTACCTTCTTCGACAGCGATGGAATGGTGGTGGAGGCCGACAGCACTAGCTGGCGACCGCTGAATCTGCACGGTGGTGAACGCCGTCCCGTGACGGCCACCTCGAACAGCCCATATGCAACCGATTTTGAGATCTACGTCCGGCGCGCAACCAAGGAGTAAGGGCTGGCTGAACAAAGGTTTAATGATAGGCGGTAATGGAAGTAAGGCGGCTGGGATTGTGATCCTGGCCGCTTTCTTTTTAGCAAGAATGCGTACAATTGCCCGCCAGTGAATGCAAACCCAGTCGTTTTCGCTCTGCTCTGATCTGATCAGAGAGCGAGAGGGTTTGATTTTACAGCCCTCATGGACGAATTGTTGGCTCGGGCAGCCGCAATCCGATTTGGAGCTGAATTGATGACTGAGCTGGTACTTGAGATCTCCCCTGCGCTGTTTTCTACCCCGATGATGGCGACCGTTGTATCCATGATGATGACTGCCGGTGTGGCCTTGTGGGTGTTCATCGGCCATGAATATGTGCAGTTGGAGAATGCTCCTCGCCTTTGGGAAAAGTAATCCACAATTGCCGCTAAATTGACCAAGCAGAATTCCAGAACGGGGCCATTCGAAAGAATGGCCCCGTTTTTTGTGCTTTGTCACACTATTCTCGCTATACTGCGCCCGCCACGGGGTGTTGGTCATCATTGGTGACTTACTGAGATCCTTAGGGAAACCCGTCGAACCTGATCCGGATAGTGCCGGCGTAGGAATGGTGTGTTTGCCCCCTTTATCGCCCCCCAACTGTCCGATCGTACCTTGCTACCAGACCGAGAAAGATAAAAGCATGCGACGTACAGTGATCTCCTTGGCCATTATGGCCACCTTGCCTGCCTTCGCGAATGAGCTAGGCGACAATCCGATAGAAACCATTACTGTGACGGCCGACCTGCGCCAGTCCAGCCTGGAACGCCTACCCGCTTCTGCGACTGTGTTGACCGCCACTGAGTTGCAGGACGAAGGCAGTGAGCACTTCGAGCAAGCCTTGGGCCGCATCGCCAACCTTAACTGGTCCGGCGGCAGCTCCCGTCCCCGCTACTTCCAAATTCGTGGCGTGGGTGAGCAGGAGGAGTATCGAGGCGCGCCGAACAGTTCAGTCGGCTTTATCGTGGATAATATTGATCTGTCCGGGATCGGCATGGCCGCCAGCCTGTATGACGTGCAGCAGGTGGAAGTGTTGCGCGGTCCTCAGGGGACGCAATATGGCGCCAATGCGCTGGCCGGTTTGATCTATGTAAAAAGTCAGGATCCGACCGAGCAGTTTGAAGCGGGCACCGAGCTGACGTTTGCTGAAGACAACCAGCAGACTTACTCGGGCTATGTGTCGGGCGCGGCGGATCAGGACGCCACCTTGCTGTATCGGATTGCATTGCAAAGTCACCAGCAGGATGGCTTTCGCCACAACAGCTACTTGGGCCGGGATGACACCAATAAACGGGACGAATTGACGCTGCGGGCCAAGTTGCGCTGGCAGCCGGTCGACGACTTTAGCGCGGATCTGACCTTCCTGCATGCGGATCTCGACAACGGCTACGATGTTTGGACGTTGGACAATAACGGCTTTGAAACCGATACCGATGAGCCGGGCGTGGACAGTCAGCGTACCAATGGCTTGGCGCTGGATCTAAGTTGGGCCATCAGTGATGCGGTGGATCTGCAATCCATCACCAGTTGGAGCAACACCCATGCCCAACATGCCTACGACGGCGATTGGTCGAATGCCGACTACTGGGGTGGGCTGGAGTGCACTGAGTATGACGACGATTGGAATGAGATCGGTCAGGCCCCTTGTCAGTATGATTACTATTGGGACAAAGCCGCTAAGCGCGACACCGTTTCTCAGGAAGTGCGGCTCTCTTCCGGCGAGGCCGGGCGCCTCTGGGCGGATTCCACCGACTGGTTAGTGGGCGTTTATTTTAATCAACTGGAAGAGCACAACGATCTGAAAAGCTACTACAACGGCTTTGATGATCAGTTTCTGATCAGCGACTATCGCTCGAAGAACATGGCGCTCTTTGGCCAGCTGGACACTGAGCTGGGGCGCTGGAGCCTGTCGGCGGGCGCCCGCATTGAACGCCGGGTGGCCGATTATCGCGATGACAGTGGCGAGGCGTTTGAGCCCACAGAAAACATGTGGGGTGGGCACCTGTCCGCCGGCTATGCGCTCAGCGACGCGCACAATGCCTACGTACGGATCGCTCGGGGTTATAAGGCGGGTGGTTTTAATATGGGCCTGCCGGACGTGCTTAAGCCGCACAGCGAATTTTCCGCAGAAACCCTGTACAACTATGAACTCGGCCTGAAGAGCCGATGGTTTGATGGGGCTGTGCGCTCGGATCTGTCCGTGTTCTTTATGGACCGTCAGGATCAGCAGGTGGAAGCCTCCTTGCAGGATCCGGACAACCCGCAGCGCTTCTTTTTGTACACCAATAACGCCGGTAGCAGCGACAGCTACGGCTTAGAGTGGGCGCTCAATTGGCAACTGAATCGCCAACTGGAGCTGTATTCCAGTCTGGGTCTGCTTAAAGCCCGTTATAAGGCGTACAGCGTTACCGAAGCGGACGGTAGCGAGACGGATCTGTCCGGTCGTGAATTGGCCCACGCGCCCAACTTCCAATACGCCCTTGGCGGGACTTACCGCAATGCGCAGGGCTGGTTTGCCAATCTGAATCTCAATGGCAAGGATGCGTTCTACTATTCCGACAGCAATGACAGCCGATCCGAGGCCTACACTCTGCTCAACGCCAAGCTGGGCTATGAAGCGCAGAGTTGGGCGCTGTATCTGTGGGGGCGTAACCTGACCGATGAGAAATACGGCACTCGCGGCTTCTTCTTTGGCAACGAGCCGGATCAAGACTGGGCAGCGAAACAATACGTACGCTATGGCGATCCCCGGCAAGTGGGGATCACCTTCAACTACCACTTTATGTAAGGACTATAAGCTATGCAGTTATCGGTTGAGATCAGCCTGTACCCTTTGCAGGACAACTATTTAGAGATGATCAAATGGTTCATTGACCGTTTGGACAGCTACCCGAACATTAAACGCCTGACCAACGGCATGAGCACCCAGTTGGGCGGCGACTACGACGAGGTGATGGCGCTGCTGGCGGTCGAGATGAAGGCCGCACACAGCCAGTGGGGCAAAGGGGTATTTGTCTGCAAATTCATTCCGGGTGGGGTCAACCTTGACCACACTGAGTGAGTTTATTGGCAACGTGTGGGCCGATGCCCACGCGTTAACCGGCTGGGAAGCGGTGGCGGTGGCATTGGCCGTCGCTTACCTCTGGCTGGCGATGCGACAAAGCCTGTGGTGTTGGGTCGCGGCGGCGATCAGCACGATCATCTTCACCGCGCTGTTTTGGCATGTTTCGCTGTTGATGGAGTCGGCGCTGAACTTGTTCTACCTGGCGATGGCCGGTTACGGCTTTTGGCAGTGGCGCTTTGGCGGTGGCGAGGGCGAGGGTGTCCCCCTGATCCGTTGGTCGCGGCAGCGCCACCTGTGGATCATCGCCTCGACGGCCTCGGTCGCGCTGGCATTGGGCTTCGTGATGGATACCTACACTCAAGCCGATCTGGCTTATCTGGACGCGCAAACGACCTGCTTTGCCATCGTCACGACCTACATGGTGGTGAACAAAGTGGTGGAGAATTGGCTGTACTGGATCGTCATCAACAGCGCTTCCATCTATCTGTATCTGCAAAAGGGCTTTGCACTCAGTTCGGGTCTGTACGTGCTGTACATCGGCATGGCGGTCGTCGGTTACCTCAAGTGGCAAAAGCTGCACCAGCAGCAACGCATGATGGGCGCGCCGTCGCTTGCGTGATAAGCAGTTAACGGCGCTGCTGTGTCAGGCTGGATTCTCTGAGCGGCCCTGGCGGTTTACAGCCATCGCCGGTGCCAGCAGCAACCGCCTGTACCGAGTGGAGCACGACGCAATGACGCTGGTGCTGCGGCTGCATACCCAGGCGAACGACTTTGCGGTTGAGCGTGCACGTGAGCACCAGGCTTGGCTGGCGGGATCCAAAGCGGGACTGGCGCCTAAGCTGTTGTATTGGAGCGAGGATCATCGATTCTGCCTGAGCGAGTATGGCGGTGAGTCGCCAACCTCGCTCAGCGTCGAGCCGCTGCTTGCTCTGATCTTGGCGCTGCACCGGTTGCCGATGCTAAGCCCACGGTTTGATTACGGCGGACGGATCCGCACGTATCTTAAGGGCGTGTCCGATCCGGAACTTCATGCGTTTACCGCACTCATACCGGTATGGGAGGAGGCACTGCAGGCGAGTGCCTTGCCTTGGGGATTCTGTCATCACGATCTGCATCCGGGCAATATTCTGCACCATCAAGGCCAATGGCGGGCGGTGGACTTCGAATATGCTGGCTGTGGCCATCCATTGATGGACTTAGCGGTGGCGCAAGAGGCTCTGCCGATCGCAGAACGTCCCGTTTTGTGGCGAGACTATCTGCGGGCGAACGGCCTGTCGCCAGATCCCACCGAGCGGGCTGCCTGGCAGGCTGCGCAGAAACTGCAGGCGTTGATGACCGTTTGTTGGGCGGCGCAGATGGGCCTACAGGGTATCGATACGCAAAGCTGGATCCCTCAGGCGATGGCAACGCTGATGGGCTAGTTTTGGCCGTGGATGTTGACTGCATCGGGAGAGAAGCGTGAGACGTTGGATAGGGGTTCTGCTGGGGGTGTTCATACTGTCGGCCTGTTCGACACGATTTGTGTATAACTGGCTGGACTGGTTGATCCCTTGGGAGCTGGACGACTACGTCAGCCTGAGTCGGGCGCAGGAGCGCCAACTCGATGAGATGATCGAGCAGGCGCTGGCCTGGCATAAAGCGAATGAGCTGCCCCGGTATGTCCAGCACATCGAAGCCTTACAGAGCGACGTCGCCGAACCATTACAAGCCGCCCAAATTCAGGGCCACTTTGACCGCAGCAATGGCCATTGGGATCGGCTGTTTGAACACTTGATCCCCGCGCTTATCCCCTTTATCCAATCCTTTTCCGATGCGCAGATCGACGAAGCACTGGCTAACATGGCCAAAGACGAAGCCGAGCTGCGTGAAGAGTATGCCGAGCTGACGCTGGAGCAGCGGATCGCCAAGTCCAACAAGTCGATGGAGCAGTCCATCCGCAAAAAGATAGGGCGCTTGAGCAAGCAGCAAAAGGCGATCATCCACGACTACAATCACAATCGCCACAGCACGTTAGCGCTCTGGCTCAGTTATCGTGATGTCTGGTTTGAACGCTTTTCCCTGGCGCTGTATCAACGCAGCGATGGCGCGGCGCTTGAGCGAGAATTGCGGCTGTTGATGGTGGAGCCGGATCAACTCAAGTCGGCGCAATACCTGACGCTCATCGAGCAGAATCGGCGGCAACTGTCGCAGGGCTTCGCTGCGATCCACCAAAGCATGAGTTCGAAGCAGCAGCGTCGCTTGAACAAAGAGTTGGGGAAATTGCGCGCCGACTTTATCTACTTGGCGCAACCTTAGCTATTTTTAACCAAGACGAAATGGCCGCTGCAGTGTTCCGGTCTTAGCTAGGAACTGACCACAAGGGATCAATCACATGCAGGCAATCATTGCGCTTTGGCAACGCGTTTTCTCCTCGACTCAAACGCTGGAAGGCATAGCGCCGCTCGCTATTCGACTCTATTTGGCGCCGGTGTTTATGCAGGCGGGCTGGAATAAACTGTCGCATTTCTCCGACACCGTGGCCTGGTTTGGCAACCCCGAGTGGGGACTGGGCCTGCCGTTGCCGGGACTGATGGCGGGATTGGCCGCCGGCACTGAGCTGATCGGCGGTGGCTTGTTGGTCTTGGGCCTACTGACCCGCCTCGTCAGCATTCCGCTGATGGTGACCATGTTGGTGGCGATCTTTGCGGTGCATTGGGAAAATGGTTGGCTGGCGATCGCGGACAGCGGCTCCTGGTTGGCCAATCAACAGGTGCTGGACTCGGCAGAAAAGCTGGAGCGTGGCCGAGCCATATTAGCGGAGAACGGCAACATCGACTGGCTGACCAGCTCGGGCAACTTCGTCATTTTGAATAATGGCATCGAGTTTGGTGCCACCTACTTTGTCATGCTGCTGGCGCTCTACTTCCTCGGTGGCGGCAAGTACACCAGTCTAGATCACTTTCTCAGCCGTAATTGAGCCAACAAAGATGGCCGAAATTGGCTAGTGGCTTGTTGCCGCCGGCGTTATGCTGGCGGCATGAGATCACACATCCCCCTCACCTTATCTGCAGAGCAATGCCGTGCCGCCCGGTTGGCTCGGGACAGTCGTTTTGATGGCCGCTTCCTGGTCGGTGTCCGCAGCACCGGGATCTATTGCCGGCCTATCTGCCGCGTTAAAGCGCCGCTAGAGAAGAACGTCAGTTATTTTTCCTGCGCCGCTCAGGCTGAGCTGCAGGGCCTGCGGCCCTGTTTGCGGTGCCGGCCGGAGTTGGCGCCGCCAGCACACGATTGGCGGGTGCATCAGCCCAAGTTGCAGCGGGCGATGGCGCTGCTGTGCAGCCAGCAGATCACCGGTGTTGTCGCGCTGGCGGACGCCTGTTTTTTAAGTGAACGCCAGCTGCGCCGACTGTTTCAGCAGCATCTTGGCGTCTCACCGTTACAGGCTCTGTCGACCCACAGATTGCTGCAAGCCAAGCAGCTGCTCACAGACACCCGATTGCCGATCACCGACATCGCCTATGCCGCGGGTTTTTCCAGCATCCGCCGTTTCAACGACGCGTTTGCAGCGGCCTATCGGCTATCACCGAGCCGTTTTCGTAAAGATCAGGGAGCCGCTATGCCTGCCGCCACAATACAGTTGCGTCTGTGTTATCGTCCGCCGTTGGATTTTTCGGCCCTGCTGCCGTTTTTTGCCCATCGGGCGATCAACGGCCTTGAGGAGGTTCGGGATGGGATCTACCGGCGCCGGCTCGGGCCGGAACAAGCCTTTACCGTGCAGCAAGGCGAGGGGGATGCGCTGCTGCTGACCCTGGAAGGTATCGAGCCCGGGAGGTATGCCGAGCTGCAACAGCGGGTTCGGCGGATGTGGGATCTCGATGCGGATCTGACGCAGATCCATCAGACGCTGGATCAGGAGCCGATACTGCGCGCTATCTCGGCGCAATGGCCCGGGCTGCGCCTGCCGTCCTATTGGGATGGTTGGGAGACCTTGCTTCGCGCCATTGTCGGCCAGCAGATCTCGGTCGCCGGTGCGATCACGATTTTGGGACGATTGGTCACGCGCCATGAAGCGATGGGCGGATTTGGTCTGCCCACGCCAGAGGCGTTGGCAAGGATGGATCTCACCGCGATCGGCATGCCCGGCGCGCGGGTCCGTACGCTCCATGCGGCTGCGCAGATGGCGATGGAGACGCCGCTGGACGGCTGGCCGGATCCACAGGCCACCGCGCAAAAATTGGCACAGGTGAAAGGCATTGGTCCTTGGACCGTTGCCTATTGGTGTCTGCGCAGCGGCGCCGATCCGGACAGCTTTCCCGCGAATGACATGGTGCTGCTGAAGGCGGCACGGCAGTTGGGGCTGGCGCAGGATGCGAAGGCGCTGACGCAAAGGGCGCAGCCATGGGCACCGTGGCGTGGCTATGCTGCAAGTTTGCTATGGCAATCAACAATGACAGAACAAGAGCAGAGAAAACCATGAATTATTGCGAGTTCAACAGCCCGATCGGTTTGATCCTGATCGCCGGGGACGAACTGGGCCTGCGCCACATCGTGTTGCAGGCCGGGGCACTGCCGATGGCAGCAAAACCGGATTGGCAGCACTGCCCCGATGGGTTCAAGGATGCCAAGCGGCAACTGGCGGAGTACTTTGCCGGCCAGCGGTGTGAGTTTGACTTGAAGCTTGCGCCGCAGGGGACCGCATTTCAATGTGAAGTCTGGCAGGCACTGCAGGGCATTCCCTATGGTAAAACCGCCAGTTATGGCGAGATCGCCCGGGCGATAGGCCGACCTAAAGCGGTGCGTGCCTTAGGGGCCGCCAATGGACGCAATCCGTTGCCTGTGGTGATCCCCTGCCATCGGGTGATCGGGGCCAATGGCAGCTTGACGGGGTATGCCGGCGGCTTGGAGCTGAAACAGACCTTGCTGGCGCTGGAGCACGCGCACGATTGAATTGTCCCCTTGGCTGACACAATATGGCGTTAGGATCATCAATCTGATAAAGGATATCGCCACGTATGGATGCGATCACGCTGTTGCTAGAGCGCCACTCTAACCCACGACTTACCGCGCCCGGCCCTGATCCGGCGCAATTGGAACAGATCATTCAGGCGGGGTTAACCGCCCCGGATCACGCGGGACTGAAGCCGTTTGACTTTGTGATAGCCAAAGAGAGTGGGCTTGAGCGTTTAGGGGAGATCTATTATGCCGCCGCGGCCGCCGATGGTGCGGAAGGCGAAGCGTTGGCCCGTGCCAAACTCCTGCCCACTCGTGCCCCGATGGTGATCACTGTGATCGCCAAAGTCACGCCCCACCCGAAGGTGCCCAGTATCGAACAACATTTGGCCGCAGGCTGTGCGCTGATGCAGATGCAGCAGATGGCTCAGGCGTTGGGACTGGGTGGGATCTGGCGCACCGGCAGCTATGCTCGCCACCCCTATGTCCGTGAGGCACTCGGCGTGATCGGTGATGATGAGATCGTCGGTTTTCTGTATCTGGGCACGCCGGTCAAAGCGATACAGCCGGTGCGACGGCATGAGTCCAGCAGCTTCGTTCGGATGCTATAGCCCGGCAAAGGGGCGGATGCTCAGAAACGGAGCTTTGGGGCGAACGGTTGCGGTTATCACCAAGAGAAAACGGTTGCCGCGATCGTGGGAGGTCGTTGGGCGGTTTTAGGGTGTTGCTCCCCCCGATTAAATGATCACGCGAAGCACGCACTGTTTTTGAATTCCTTTTGGGGTAACACTTTTTTTACCGTTTGTTTTCACGGATCCAACCTGTTGGCGTTACACTGAAAAAGTGGCCATAAGTTGGGAGACGGGCAGTGAAGTGGAAAGATCTTTGGCAACGCGGGAGTGTCCGCGGAGCGAGCTATGCACTGTTGGCTTTTGGCCTGTATTTGCTGTTGGCTGGGGTGGGGTTACCCAAGCTGATCGAGCACCAAGCGCCTAAATGGGTCTCGCAGAACTTGGCTGGGCAACTGCAGCTCGGCTCTGTCCGATTTCACCCGCTGCACTGGCGCTTAACGTTGGAAAAGGTCGCGTTGGACGACGCGACAGGGGAGCGTGTTGCCGGTTTTGAGGGCTTGGTGCTCGATCTCGATCCCTGGTTGTCGCTGTTCTCCCTGCAGGGGCGGATCCGTGAGTTGACGCTGACTCAACCTGAGTTTCATTATCGTGAGTTTGGTGGCGAGGACACCAACGTGTCCCGCCTGTTAGCGCCGCTTGACCGTACGGCCTCGACTGAGCCTGTGGATGATGGCGACGCTTCGCTGCCTGAGATCGTGTTGCAGGCATTGTCCGTGGTTCAGGGGCAGGTGCGTTATCAACCGGCGCAACAGGAGGCACTGGCGTTTGAGCGGCTAAGCCTGAATGCACGTGATCTTCGCCTCGCCGGCGAGGGCAATCGGTTGGCATTGATGCTGACGGGCCCCGGCGGCGGGCAATTGGCGCTGGAGGTGGCTGCGACCTTGAGTCCTCTTGACGTCGCGGTCGATGTCCGATTGGAGGACGCCGATCTCACCCACTATTGGCCGTTGTTCGCCGCGCAGTTTGGTTTTGATCTGGACAGCAGTCGGCTGGATCTGGACGCCATGCTGTCGGTTAAACAGCAGGACAATGGGCCGCCAGCGATCTGGGTGAAGCAAGGGCGTGTGGCGCTGCGTGAGTTGGCCATCAGTTATCAGCAGCAGCCGGTTGTGACACTGGGGCAAGCCTTGATCCCCGATCTGTCGGTGGATGTGGCGCGCCGCCAAGTCCAACTCGAGTTGCTGCAGTTGTCACAGGGTCAGGCTCAGGTACAGCGTCACGCCGACGGGGTAGATTGGCAAACGATCTTTTTACCTGTGTCCGCAGCGCCGAATGACACGCCGGTTGAGACCGAGCAGGTGGATCCGGCACAGGCTTGGCAACTGGCGCTGGGCCAGATCCAATTGCAACAGTTTGAGCTGGCCCTGCAAGATCTGACCACGGCACAGCCGACGCCTTGGCAGATGAGGATAGATTTGTTGGCGGCGGGCCCGATCTCGACCGATCTCAGTCAGCGCATACTGGTTGATCTGGATACGGTGATCAATGAGACGGGTCGATTGTCGATCGATGGTGAAGTCGTACCAGAGCCGATGCAACTGACGTTGGATCTCGCCCTGGACGGTTTTGCTTTGACCGATACGATCCCCTATTGGCAGGAGCAGGTGGATATTGCTCTGGTTGAGGGCGTATTTGCCACCCATGGTGCGCTGAGCGTGGCGACGCTCGAACCATTGGCTCTGGATTATCAGGGGGATGTGCAGATCACCGAGTTGACCACGCAGGATCAACCGGAAGGGCGGGATCTGCTGACCTGGCAGTCGATGGCCATCGAGCAGCTGAATGTAACCAGCCAACCTCAGGCGCTATCCATTGGCCAGATCACGCTGGAGCAGCCCTTTGCCCGGGTGATCATCAATGAGGATGGGAGCACCAATCTGACGGCGTTTACAGCGGCGTCGAGCGATGAGTCAGCCGATGAGGGGACAGACACGGACAGCGGCCCCGAGACGATGACGACGGTCGTTGAGACGGCTGCTGAGACGGCTGCTGAGACGGCTGCTGAGACGGCGATGCCGATGGCGATCCGGGTGGATCGGATCGAGCTCAAGGAGGGGGCGGCCTTTTTCGCTGATAACACCTTAATCCCGAAATTTGCTTCGGGGATCGAGCAGCTGGAAGGGACCATTACCGGGTTGAGCTCAGAGCCCTCGGCGCGCGCACAAGTGGCCATTACCGGCCAGGTTGACCGCTATGCCCCGGTGGCCTTGCGGGGCGAGTTACAGCCATTGGCGGCCACGCAGTACCTGGATCTGGCGTTGAGTTTCGACAACGTTGAATTGACCTCGTTGAACGCGTATTCCGGCACCTATGCCGGATATTATATTGATCAGGGCCAACTGGATCTGGCGTTGAACTATAAGTTGGACGGCAGCCAGTTGCAGGGCAGCAATAAGGTGGTGCTGGATCAACTTAAGTTGGGTAAGCGCAGCGAGTCGGAAAAAGCCACCAGTCTGCCGGTCGCGCTGGCCGTGGCCTTGATGCAGGATAGCAACGGGGTGATCGACCTGGGCTTGGAGGTTAGCGGCGATCTGGAGGATCCGGAATTTGCCATTGGGCCGTTGGTGCTTAAGGCCTTGGGCAATGTCATCACCAAGATAGTGACCTCACCCTTCACCTTGCTGGGCAATCTGCTTGGCGGCGATCCCCCCAGCAATGAGGTGATGTTTGCTGCTGGTGAAGCCAAGCTACGTCCGAGCCAATGGGCACAACTGGAGCGGTTGACTCAGGCGATGGCGCAGCGGCCTAACCTTTCTTTGTCAGTGCAAGGCTCGGTTGATCGAGAGCAAGACAGCCGGGTCTTAGCGACATCGCAGTTACGAGGCCAACTTGATTGGCCGGAAGAGGTAACGCCAGCAGACCTTTCGGCGCAGCAGGCGCAGCGTTTGATGCAGGCATACGACGGCGCTTACGGTCCAGACAGTGCCGCGGCTCAGTTGAAGCTGGCCGAGGCGCCTGAGGCGGGATACCGAGCGCTGTTTGCTTCACTGTTATCACAGGTTGAAGTGGCGGACGAGGTGTTGTCGGCGCTGGCAGTGCAGCGTGCAGATGCGGTCAAACGGGTGTTGACCGAGGAGCTATCCATGTCGCCGGAGCGGATCTTTATTCGCGAGAGCCGGGTGGCGCTTGAGGAAAGTGGCAGCAAGGCCCTGCTGGATCTCGGTGCGATGTAGTTGGTCTGAGTGGCTCAGGATCTGGGTTAAAGAGGAAGGGGGTGTGATGTTAGGGAAAACGGCCCATGCGTTGGCGCGGTCGCTGCAGATCTTTCGGCAGGCGATCCCGCAGATGTCGTCACTGAAGATCCCGGTGACGCCGGAGAACTACGCCGTTTGGTATCACTATGTGATGGGCTACGATCTCGCGCTCAAGCATGAGATCGAGCAGCGTTTACGGCAGCAACAAGCGTTCGACAGTCGGGTCAATGACACCCTGTACACCACGTATATTCAGCGCGATCCCAGTCAGCGTTTTGAAAACGTTCACAATGAAACCCAGAAGCTGATCGCCAGTCTGGTGGAGCAGATCCGCGCCAGTAGCGCTGGAACCCGCGCGTTTTCCGAGGTGTTGGGCGAATTGGATGCCGAGTTGGCTCAGCCGTCCTCGCCGGAGCAACTGAGTCAGATGATCCGTCGATTGACGGCGGGCGTCACCGAAGTGCTTAACAACAACCAACAAATGGAGAGCAGTCTGACGCAGTTGAGCCAAGATGCGAGCGGGTTGCGACAAGAGCTCGCTCAGGTGCGTGAGCAGGCGCTACTCGATCCGTTAACCTCGTTGTACAACCGCCGGGCCCTGGAGCATGAGCTTAATGCGCGTTTACTGGCGTATACGCAGACGCGGGAGGATTGCTGCTTGATCCTATTGGATGTGGATCATTTCAAACGCTTCAACGATACCTATGGCCACGCTGTGGGCGATCAGGTACTGCGTTTCGTGGCAATGACATTACGGCGGGTGAGCGGACAAGAGCCGTTTATTGCCCGTTACGGCGGCGAGGAGTTTGTGCTGGTTTTACCCCAATGGGATTATGGCAAGGCGTTGGTACTTGCGGAGCAGATCCGGCTGCAGATCGCTCAACAAAATCTGGCGACGCAGCAAGGGCAACAGCCGATCGGGCATATTACCGTCTCGCTTGGGGTTGCCTGCATGCAGGCGTCCGATGATGCCGAGGGCTTGTTGATAAGGGCGGATAAGGCGATGTATCAGGCCAAGCAACAGGGGCGTGATCAAGTGGTTGGCGAGCGGGATCGTATCTTGGATGACGTTGGCGCCTAAGCGCTTTGCCGCCGGGCCTCTAGAGATTGACCAACTGTAATGGCTCAGTACCGGGCGTCAGTTTGCGACTTTGTTTGACTGCGCAACGACACAGACCGCCACTCAATGCTGGACAGCTTTTGCATGCTTTTTTCTTCAGCGGCTTGTCGAGTGGGTAGGGAGTTTCCGGGTAAAACGAAACCACTGGGCTGTTTAAGGTTTGCATCACCTGTTGCACCCATTGCTCCGCCATCTCCTTACGTTGCGCCGGATCGAGCGACAGGGAAGGGGACACGATTTCCGCGCTGAGCGCCTTTTTCAGCGATTTGTTGCAGGCTTTCAACAATGCTTTGCGCTGTTTTGCTTCTGCTTTGGCTAGTTTCTTCGCCGCTTTGTCTTTGCTCATCGAACCGACCCATTATCAACATGCCACGCCATCTTAGCGAACTTGAAGATAAATGAGAATCAGTCGCGATCACATTTTGTTCGATTAAGGGTGCGGTTGTAGGGTTAAGTCGACGGTCGATGCCGGTGTAAGTTGGATCTGTCGATAGAGTCCTTGCTGGTACAGCTCGGCTTGATCGGCAAAGTGGGGCGTGAACTGGACGCCACTTTGACCAAGCGGACTGATCACCTGTACCTGGCTTGGCTTGGCCAGATCGACAATGCGGCGCGTTGACGGGCCAAAGGTTCCTTGCCAGTTGCCGTTTTGATAGCGATAGGACACATTGTTTAGGGCTCTTTTGGAGCCGCTGATGGCCAGCTTCGGGCCTTCAAACAGTGCTTGCAGCCAGTCATTGCTTCCCATGGCATGCCGGTGGCGATATCGGGCGTTGTCTTGCCAAGCGATCGACCCCTCTAGCTGTTGTAGGGTGATCTGCCAGGCAGTTTTGAGTGTGTCATCGGCATTTTGGTAGGTCAGTCGGTCGACGTTGTTCCACCACAGGGAGGTGGGGGCATTGACCACCTGATAGAGCATCTTGTCGATGAGGCCTTCACGGCGCAGACGGTCAAACAGGGGCATGCCGAGTTCATCGGCAAAGATCGACTTCAGCAGTTGATAGTAGAACGCCTCAAATAGGGTCGGGGCGGCACTGTTCGGTCGGTAGCGTCCATCCCACTGCGCCAACTGCTGGCGCTGCTCACTTGGCAATTCGGCCGTTGCGGCGAGAAAAGGGGCTTTGAGCAGTTCAAATCGAAGGTTGCGGCTGTCGGTTTGCAGTGACTTGAAGTCGGCGGCTGTCCACGTAGCTTGGCTCTGTAGCTGCTGAGCGAGCCATTGTGGCCGAAATAGCGGCGCGTAATAGCTGGATTGTTCCTGCTCGCTCAATGGCAGGCGGTAGGGATGATTGGCCGAGAAGATAAGGCCGCTTTCTGGATTGATCTCACGCGGGTTTTCGTCGAAGGCATAGAAGCCACGCGGTCGGTTGGCCCGCTGACTGCCGTCGATCACGGTGGCGCCGCTGATCCCCGGTGCACGCTTAAGATAACGGGCGACCGCCCACTTGGCGATATTGCCGTCGGTGTCGGCGTAGAGCAGGTTGACGCCGGGCGACCAGATCAGCGGCAGATGTTGGCTGAGCTCGGTCATGGAGTTGGCATTGACCAGACCCATGAGTCCCTGCAATGGCTGGTTTTCTGATTCGGTAAAGGTCCAGTAGAGCGCGGTGGGCTCTGACAGCTCAAGGATCTGATCGATCCTGGGGCCAAATCGACTGTGATAGATCGTCAGGATCTCATCCGCCTGGCCTTTGACCGGTATGCTTTGCCGCTCCAATGCGTAGCTATGCGGCTCGCCATCAAGCAGGTATTGCTGCTGGTGCGATTGCAACTGAAATAGATCGGCATCGTCATTGAGCAGCATGGTCAGGCCCCAAACCCGGCTCGGGGTCTGGCCCAGAAGGGGAATGGGCAATCCGGGCAGGTAGTGACCGTAGAGGCTGCGGTTTGGAGTATGAAGCTGAGCTTCATACCACACCTGTGGCGTGGAAAAGCTGATGTGGGGATCGTTGGCAAACAGGGGGGCGCCACTGGCACTGCGCGCTGCGCTGACTAACCAGCCGTTGGAGCCTTGCATCTGCCCTAGGGGGAGATGTTCGGGCAGCGCGTTGATCACCTGATGATAGGCGGTGAGATCGCCCAACTCTGGCAGTGAGTCCGGCGCGTGTTGCCAATGGCCCTGCAGGACGTGGTGGTAGGCGGGATCCAGATGTTGGTAGAGGTCGGTCAGCAGCGGATCTTGCTTGAAGGCGGCGGTAAAGCTGTGCGCCATGTAGCTCAGTGTGGCAAAGACGTCGGTGGTGCTGAATGGCTCTGGGCTGGCGTTGAGCAGCAGGTATTCGAGCGGAACTGGGTGTGCGTCAAGGTATTGGTTGATGCCTTCAACGTAAGATCCGAGCCAGCTTTGCAACTGGGGCGAGCGCTCCGGCAGATCTTGCGCCTGCTGTTGGCTCCACGCGCGGGTCCCTAAGGTTCGAAATAGGCGATCGGTCTTGAGTGTGCTTTCGCCAAACAGGGCGGAGAGCTCGCCCTTCCCTATCCGGCGTAGCACGTCCATTTGAAACAGCCGATCACGCGCATGCAGCCAGCCGAGTGCCACTAAGGCGTCGCGGTCGGACGCGGCGTCGATATTGGGCACGCCAAACTCACTGAATGCTATTTCGACTTTAGATCCAATGCCTTTCAATTGTGGGTTGTCGGCGGAGTTAGGCTGTCTTTCCCATATGAGCTTGGTCACCAACAGCAGAGCGAGCAGCAAGAGAAGCATCGCCGCCAGCGTCGCATATTTGCTCAGAATGCGCAGCATCACGATAGAGGTGTCCGTAAATGGGCCAAGGTTATAGAGATGTTGGTCGCGCAGTCATATGGGTGTCAAGTTGTTGGCTGGGTTGTTTTCTCGAGGTTGATGACAAATAGCCTTCAAGCATGGTCATATGAGCCGGAGTCATTGGATCTTTTATACCAATTGCACTAAAAGTTTGATCTAATAGTGCTTTGATTAGTGACCCGAGCATCGACGATGCATACTTCCAGCAATTTCAAGCAACTTGCCAAGAAAGCCAGCGATTCGAGGATGAGAACGCGCTATCTGGCGTTACACCACTTCTTGCGTGGCTACAATCGGACACAAGTCGCCGAAATGCTTGGGATCTCCCGAGGGAGTGTGAACTCTTGNTACCAATTGCACTAAAAGTTTGATCTAATAGTGCTTTGATTAGTGACCCGAGCATCGACGATGCATACTTCCAGCGATTTCAAGCAACTTGCCACGAAAGCCAGCGATTCGAGGATGAGAACGCGCTATCTGGCGTTACACCACTTCTTGCGTGGCTACAATCGGACACAAGTCGCCGAAATGCTTGGGATCTCCCGAGGGAGTGTGAACTCTTGGGTAGCTTTGTATCTGTCTGGTGGTCTAGATGCCTTGCAGGTAAAGCGCAGCCCCGGTCGACCAGTCAGGCTTACTGCGATGCAACAGAAGCAACTCTGTACCTTCATTGAGAACAATGCCGTCAAACCTGATGGCGGAAGGTTGATCGCTGAGGATGTTCGAACTTACATTCTCAGCACGTTTAAGGTTGAGTACCAACTGGCCAACGTGTACCGCTTACTTCATGCGCTTGGATTTAGTTGGATTACAAGCCGCTCCAAACACCCGAAGCAATCGCTAAAGGCTCAGGAAACTT
>NZ_BAABJZ010000015.1:0-112490 GCF_039543565.1 Ferrimonas pelagia
GATATCTATCAGCGTCGATTACGACGATTACAGAAAAGCTGGCGAGCACTGCTGCAGCTGGGCAGTTATCGGTGCAGCAAACGATACAGGGGGCGCTGTGAACATTTGCTTAAGGACGACGATATGGAGTGGACGTTCGCCCGCCATGCCGAGTTGCCACTAACCAACAATGAAGCGGAGCGCACCCTTCGAGGCTACGTACTATGGCGAAAGGGAAGTTATGGCATTTCATCGCACCGTGGCGAGCTGTTCCGGCAGCGGATCCTGTCTTTAGTAGAGACAGCTAAGCGGCTGAAACTCAATCCACTGGAGTGGCTTCAACAGATCACTCGAGCCTGTATCGAGCAACGTCCGTATCCGATACCAGAAGGCCTCAAGATCTAACGTCAAGCTCACTCGGGTGAACAGTTACGATCACTCGGACAGCAAGTTTACTAATGGGGGGCTCATTCTAATCAAAAGAATGTTTAGGAATGTAGATGCGAACCAGAGAACAAAATTTAGTCTGGAGTGAGCTTCGCTGCCAGCTCACCATTCTCCATGCCATTCATAGTGATCGCTGATGGTATTGCAGAGGGTTTTGATCTTCATACGGTCGATGTCCAGTGGTGTATGCATCCACTCAAGTGGTTTCGTTAACTCAATAAAAGAGTCCAGGTGTTTGTCGATGGACACTCGTTGGCCCGCATCTTTAAGTAAAGAATTGCTGCTGCGAATACATGCGCCGCGCTGAAAGCATAATAACCGATTTCTGAGGTCCTCAATAAATTCATCGGAAGAGAGTAGCGCAGGTCGTAAATCATGATGCCATGGTTCGAGTAACAGAGTGTTTAGCTCGATAAAAGTCTGCTTCATGGTGACGAGTAAATTATCTTCGGCATTCATCCAAAGAGAGTAGTTGGAGAAGACATAATTAAAAGGGTCTTTGGGGTCCTGGTGATATGCGATTGTGATAAGTACCAGATGTCTTGAAACCAATTTCTCCAAGGGGGTCAGTGGAGAATTTTTCACTTCCTCAAGGCAGGCAATATAACTTCTTATCTTACCGGTAAAGAGATAGACGAACAGGTCTTCTTTTTTGTGGAAATATTTGTAGAGCGTGCCAGAAGAAATGTTGGCTAATTTAGCTATGTCAGCAAAGTTAAATGCGACCACACCTTGTTTTTCAATGATCTTTTTGCCAGTAACCAGTATCTTTATCTTAGTGTTATTTGGTGACATAAGTGCTCCTGCAGTAAGCATCAATCCTGTGGTCGTGCCTATCATGACATGCCAGTCAGTCAAAAATCTGTACTTATTGATGCGTGTCCTTTGGGTAATTTGAAAGAAATCTCGATAACGGTTCGAATGTGCCTATTTGTCGAGTGGTGTTCGTGATGTGCCCTGTGAATACCCTCCCGGCTTTATGGTCTTACGTTCACATCAAGCCTACCGTTGCGTGATCTTATTCACGTGCAAGAGGGGGTGTTGCTCAGTGATAGGGCGATGATAAGAACATCACGAAAAGGGGAGCAGCTTTCATTGGATTATGGAGATGACCTACATATGAGGAAAATTGACAATGAAATTGAGTAAATTATCGAAAGCTGTGGTGTTGTGCATCGTAGCTAGTTCAGGTTTTGGCGTGATGGCTGCAGATGATTTGAACTCGACCAAGAAGAAGCTGTTCGGTAAGTCCGCTCAAGGGATGCTGGGGGCAGTACAGCTTAACCCTTATGGTCTGTCGCCACTCAGCGCGGTTATCGATCGGGGGGGCGTAGATGTTGAAGCGGTTAAGGTCACGGTTAATGGCCGCGGCAAGGACGGCCTAGATATTAGCTACGATGTCGCTGATACCGCATTGCTTACCCATGATGGGATCCCAGTGTTTGGCTTGTATCCAGATTATTTAAATCAGGTTGATGTCACTTACAAGTTAAATGGAAAAATGGTCAATGAGAAATATAAGATCCAAACCGGTGGTTTGCCGATAAAATACCATAATGACATGGTGCGTGCCTTCCCTAAGGTCAATCCAGTGACGGTTGCTAAGGGATTTGAGGATCGACTTTATTGGATTAACTCAACGGTGCCTGCCAATTTTACCTCTAAAGATATCATGTGGGCGAATGGTGGCGCACTGGATTGGAACTTTCAATCCCTGAACTGTATTACTGATACTCAAGGGGACATACGTTGGGTATTGGATGATACTTCGATTAATAATGCTGAGGCGTTAGATAGTCGGGGGACGATTATGGGCGTTCACCAGACTGCCAATGGAGAAATCATTTTTGGTAAAAGCCAAAGCTATTACCGCATGGATCTGATGGGGAGGATGATAACGGAGCGCCGTTTGCCGCGAGGTTATGTTGATTTCTCACATGAGGTCCGCGAATTAGATAATGGTAATTATCTGCTTCGTGCTGCCAAGAAGAACTATCTACGCCCTGATGGCGTTACGGTAACGACCGTTCGCGATCATATCTTGGAGGTGGATACGCATGGTAACCTGGTTGATGTATGGGATTTGAATAAAATATTAGATCCGATGCGCGACGATTTTCTTGTAGCGCTGGATGCCAGTGCTGTTTGCCTAAATGTCGATGAAGGCAAGATAGGCGAGACTGTAAAAATCGAGCCGGATGCGCCATTTGGTGATCATGCTGGCGTCGGTACAGGAAGGAACTGGGCCCATGTCAATTCGATCGATTATGATCCTGAAGATGACGCGATTATTATCAGTCCTCGGCACCAAGCGACGGCAATTAAAATTGGACGTGATAAAGAAGTAAAATGGATCTTGGGCGCGCCCGAGGGGTGGGAAAAAGACTTAGCAACAAAAGTTCTGCAACCGGTGGACGCAAAAGGTAAGAAGATTAAGTGCAGTTATGGCAAGTGTGAAGGTGATTTTGATTGGAGTTGGTCACAGCATACTTCATGGCTCAATCCAACGAATAACACCTTGACGGTTTTCGATAATGGCGGTGGTCGTGGTTTCGAACAGCCCGCAATGCCAACGATGAACTACTCGCGAGCGGTAGAATACCGGATCGACGAGGATAAAATGACGGTTGAGCAAACTTGGGAGTACGGTAAAGAGCGTGGTTTCGATTGGTACGGACCGATCACATCCATCTCCGAATTCCGCCCAGAAAGCAACACGATGTTCATATATTCGGCTTCGGCTGGACTGTTTAATAAAGACTGGACTCGTCCTATCTTGAACGAAATTGATTATGACACCAAAGAGGTCAAGGTTGAGTTGCATATTGATGCGACCGGCCCGAAGGAGCCAAACTATCGGGCGGTTATTGTTAGCCCAAGCGCAGCGTTCTCCGCTGAGTAGCGATTTAGGCTGATTAGTTTTACTGCACTGAAATTATGGGGCCATGTGGCCCCATTTTCGTTCATATCTTTGGTAAAGGTTGGTTCCCTGGGCAGCGGGCGAAATCCAGTTGGAGTCTTATTGATGGTAATGACGAGACTGGCCATACCGTCTACGCATCCTCCGCAGTAGGTCGCGGTCGTCCCCGAATGGCCTCCCTCGTTCATCAACTCATGATGATGCTTGAGGATACTTCGGTGACGACCCCTATTGGTATGCAGCTCAAATAGGCATGCTGTCTCGTGCTATTGGTTCACCAGTGTGTGGGGGCCAGCGAGGATTCGGTAAGGTTGGGTAAAGGCGCTTTCAGGGCGATTGTCTGGCTGATTACACTGCTTCTATGTTTCCGCCTAGACCGTATTTTCGGTAGTTGTGAAACACCCGCTTTAAGCCAATAACACTAAAAAGAGTGAATATTTCATGAGGTTTTCAACGCTTCTGGGGACAACGACCGCCTTGATGGGCGTCGGTTTTGCTTGCGGTCTGGCGGCACAAGAGCCGGTTTCTCAGCCCAATATCATTTTTATCTTGGCAGACGATTTAGGCTACGGCGATGTGGGTTACAACCCTCGGGGCGAGCCTGACATTGTCACTCCAAATCTCGATCGCATTGCGGCCAATGGCGCGGCGTTGACCGCGGGTTACGCCATGAACATGGTGTGTGGCCCCTCCCGTGCGGCGCTGGCGACTGGGCGCTACCAGCAGCGATTTGGCTATCACGATAACGTGGGCCCACGGGTGCGGGAAAGCGGCATGCCGCGGGGTCTGCCGCTGGAGATGGATACCATCGCCGATTACTTTTCGGACGCGGGGTATTCGACGGGATTGATCGGCAAGTACCATGACGGCGACGACGCGGATTACTGGCCTTATAACCGCGGCTTCCAGACCTTCTATGGCTTTAACGATGGCGCGGTGGACTACTGGGTCGGCAACAAGAATGACCAAGTCGAGTCCTGGTACGCCATCCATCGGGAAGACGGCAAGCGGGTGCCGAACTTTGATGAGTACCTGACTGATGCCTTTGGTCAGGAGTCGCTGCGGTTTATCGAGGCCAATAAGGACGAGCCTTTCTTCCTGATGCTGTCCTACAATGCGCCGCACGATCCCATGATGGCGACCGAGGAGGACTTGGCTAAGTTCGCCCACATTGAGAACGAAGATCGCCGTATCGCGGTGGCCATGATCTACAACATGGATAAGAACATCGGCCTGTTGCTGGATAAGCTGGAAGCTGAAGAGCTGATGGAAGAGACACTCATCATCTTCACTAGCGACAATGGCGGCGCGGGTGCGCCTAAGTATTCCGGCAATGCCCCTTTGTTTGGCCACAAAGGCACCACCACAGAGGGCGGCATTCGGGTGCCCACCATCGTCCAGTGGAGCGGCACCATTCCCGCAGGTCAGGTCTTGGATGAGCCGGTGAACGGCATCGATCTGACCGCCACCATGCTGCACGCGGGCACCGAGCCTAAGGCCGAGTGGCAGTTGGAAGGGGTGGATCTGATGCCATACCTCACCGGCGAGCAGAAGCAGTTGGAGGATCGCTACCTGTTCTGGGACAACATCTCCCATTATGCCGTGCGGGATCGGGACTGGAAGTATCTGGATACCCGGGTTCGTCTGGTACAGGGTGAGCGCAAGGCGACGCCTTTCAGCGGCTTGTTCCGGATCAGCGATGATATCTCTGAGCAGAACGATCTGAGCAAGGAGCATCCGGAGGAGCTAGCCCGTCTGAAGGCCGCGTTTGAAGCCTGGCGTGCTGACAATGAAGCACCGCGCTTTGGTTGGGGTACTCACATCGGGCCGTTTGAGGGTTACCGGCCTAAGCATGAAGAGATCTACCAAAAGATGTTGGAGCGCGAAGCCAACCGCAAGAAATAGTGTTTGGCTGTCTGTCACGTTTGCGCCTTAGGGCGCGGCGCTGCGGAGGGGACCAATGAAAAGCCCGGAGCAAACGCTCCGGGCTTTTTCGTTGGGCCAAAGTCACCCTCTGGCAGGAGCGGACTTGGACTAGGCGGTGTAACCGCCTTGATCGTAGCGGATGCAGTGCATCAATGAGTAGACCACTGGCAGCACGATCAGGGTCAGCACGGTGGCAAAACCCAGGCCGAAGATGATGGTGACCGCCATCGACTGAAAGAAGGCGTCGGCGACCAGTGGGATCATCCCCAGCATGGTGGTTAACGCCGCCATGGACACCGGACGAACCCGGCTGACCGCCGCATCAATGATGGCGGTTTGGATCGGGTTATTCTCCTTGGCCGTTTCGATGTTGATCTGCTCCACGAGAACGATGCCGTTTTTCACCACCATACCGGACAGGCTAAGCAGGCCAAGGAGGGCGGTAAAGGTGAAGGGCAGATCCAGCAATAGCAGACCGGTGGCAACGCCGATCAGTGACAACGGCACCGTGGTCCAGATCGCCAACGGCTGGCGCAGTGTGCCAAACAACAGCATGGTGATCAAGAACATGGTGAGGTAGCCCAAGGGGACGGAGGCCATCACCATCTCATTGGCTTGCGCCGAAACCTCGAATTCGCCGCCCCACTCGAAGGTGTAGCCGGTTGGCAGGTCGATCGCTTCGACGCCAGCGATCAGCTTTTGCCGCATCGACTCTGGTGTGTCGTCGGCGAAGGGGGCGACGTCGGCCAGTACCGTCAGTACGCGCTTGTTGTTACGGCGCATGATGATGGGATCTTCCATCTCGGTAACGAAGCCATTGACCGCCTGGCTGATCGGCACATAAGCATTGCGCTCCTGGCTCCACACCTGCAGATCATTGAGGCTGTCGGCATTGAGGCGCTGGGCGTCTGGCGCGCGGGCGATGATCGGCATCAGGTAGCTGCCATCCCGATACAGGCCGACGGGCATGCCGTCGAAGTTCACCAGCAGGGCTTGATCCAATGCTTGCTTGGATATGCCACTGCGGCGCGCGGCGTTTTCATCGAGCTGCGGACGGACAATCGGGGCGGGTTCGCGCCAGTTATTGCGAATGTCCACTGCGCCGGGCACCTGCTCAATGGCGGCGATGGCCTGAGCGCCTAACTGACGCAGAACGTCTGGATCGGGGCCGTAGAAGCGGGCTTCGATCCGCGCGGCCGGCGCTGGCCCGTTTTCCAGCAGCTTGAATTTGTAATTAAACTCCGGATGGGTGGCGTTCAGGCGCTCGCGGATCTGCGGTAAGATCCGCTCGATGGTGGCCAGGCTGTCGGTTTCAACGATCATCTGTGAGTAGCTGCTGTAGGCCATCTCCGGGGCGTAGCTCAGGGTGAAACGCTGTGCGCCCATACCCAACACCGAGGTCACGTTCAGCACGTCATCAAAGCCCCGTACCTGTTGCTCCAGGCTCTTCATGTTGGCTTCGTTTTGGCGTATGTCGGTGCCTTCGCGCATCCACACGTCGATAAAGAACAGCGGCGTGTTGGACGGTGGGAAGAACTGCTCCTTCACTTGACCCATGCCTACCAGTGCCCCAAACAGGGAGGCGATGATGAGGCCTAGCGCGATCATCCGATGCTTCAGCGCCTTGGTCAATGTGGCACGGTAGATGGCGAACAGCAGACCCTGGTACGGATCGCTGTCGTCCGCCTGTTCAGCCGGCTGCTCTTTGAAGATCAGGTTGCAGAAGAAGGGGATCAGGGTGATCGCCAGAACCCAGCTGAGAAACAGGGAGATCAACAGCACCTTGAACAGTGAGTCCATAAAGTCGCCGGTGGCGTCTTGGGACAGGCCGATAGGGGCGAAGGCCAAAATGGCGATCACGGTGGCGCCCAGTAGCGGCATCGCCTGTTGATCCACGACGGTCTTGATCGCTTGCAGTCGGGTCTGACCCCGTTTCAATCCGACCAGTACCCCTTCGGTGATCACGATGGCGTTATCGACCAGCATCCCCAAAGCGATGATCAGGGCACCGAGGGAGATCAGCTCCAGCTCGATATCCAGAAAGTTCATGCCAATAAAGGTGCCGAGGATGGTCAGCAGCAAAATGGCCCCCATCAATAGGCCTGAGCGCAGCCCCATGGTCAGCATTAGCACCACGATAACAATGGCGACGGCCATCAGCAGGCTGATCAAAAACGTGCTGACGGAATCGCGAACGATCTCAGGCTGATCGATCACGCGGGTGAGTTCCATGCCCAGCGGCCGAATGTTTTCCAACTCCGCTAGGCGGGCGTCAACCGCAACCCCCACGTCCACTACGTTGACGCCAGAGACGAAGGAGATCCCGAGTGACAGGGCCTTTTCGCCGTTGCTTCGATAGAGGGTAAAGGGGGTTTCTTCAAATTGGGTGCTGATCTGGGCAATGTCGCCTAAATAGATCAACTCGCTGCTGCCGGGCAAGCTAATCACCAGTCGTGCCAACTCCTGAATATTCAAGAACTCACCGGTAGGGTGAATGCGCACGGACTGGCCTTGGATCAGCATACTGCCCGCATTGGACACCTGATTTTGGTTTTGGATCAGACCATAGATCCAACTGGGATCGATCCCCAGCGCTGCCAGCTTGTCTTGGGCGATCTCAATGACCACCTGCTCCTGCACCGTACCGGCAATGGAGACATTCTTAACGCCGGGTACCAGGCTAAGCTCTCGGTGCAGCACCTTGGCGTAATCTTCCAGCTGACGATAATTGAAATCCGCGCCGGTGATACTGTACAAAATGCCGTAGACATCGCTGAAGTCATCATTCACCTCAGAGGGATAAGATCCGGGTGGCAGCTGGCTTTGCGTATCATTGACCTTGCGGCGCAGCTCATCCCAGATCTGCGGCTGATCATCGGCGCCATACTCCTCTTTCAACTCGACCATGATCTGCGACATACCGGCGCTGGAAATGGTGATCACATGTTTGATCTGTTCCATCCGTTGCAGCGCCCGCTCCAGCGGCAGAGTGATCTCCTCCTCCACCTGCTGGGGCGAGGCACCCGGATAAGCGGTATTGACCATCGCTTGCGGCATTGGGAATTCGGGAAACTCCAGTTGGCCCAGGCCATTAAAGGAGATAATGCCGCCCACCAGCAGCAGCAACACCAGGGTCCAACTAATGACTTTGTTGCGCAGGCTGTATTCGGTGATCTTCACGCTTAGATCCCTCGTTCACGTTTGAGCGGCTTGACGCGCATGCCTGGACGCAACTGGCTGACACCGGCGGCAACGATCTGATCGCCATCGCGCAGGTCGGCTTCGATCTTAACGCCATCTTGGGTGATCTCGCCCACGGTCACGGTGATAGGATCGACCTGTCCGTCGCGGTAGACCCAGAGCTGATCCACCCCAGTGGCATTGTCTTTTAGCACGGCAGTGACCGGCACCAGCAGGCGTTGTGGCCCAGCCACGTCGGGTTGCAGGCGTTCCAGATCCAGCGTCAGATGGGCAGCCATGCCCGGCAGTACCGTCAACTGCTCCGGATTGGTCAGTGCGAAGCGCACCTCGAAGGACTGGGAGCCCGGGGTGATCTGGGTAGCCAGCTCTTTAAAGCTGACCGGGAAGCGCAAAGCGGGATCCGCCGCAAAGGCCACTTCAGGTTGATAGCTGTAATCGATCTGGTCTTCGCGGATCTGGCTCAGCAGATTCTCCGGTACCTGAATGATCACATCCAGATTGATGCTGTCTTGCATCAACAGCACCGGCTGCATCGCCTGGATGGCCTGATGGTTTTGCACCAAGCGCTGGGCGATGCGACCGGAGTAGGGCGCTTCCAATCGGGTATCGGCTAGGCGGTCTTGGGCCATCTGCAGAGCCACTTGGGCGGCGCTGCGTCGGGCCTTAACATTATCGAAATCGGCTTGGGACACCACGTCTTGAGCACGCAGAGTTTTTAAGCGGTTAAAGTCCGCACTGGCCAGATCGAAATCCGCCTGACGGGCGGCCACCTCGTTGAGGTAATCGCGATCATCGAGGCGAGCCAGTAGATCACCGGCTTCGACGTTCATCCCCGCCAACACAGGCAACTCCAACAGCTCGCCGGGGACACGAAACGAGAGTTGGGTTTCCTCGCGCGCTTCGATCCGGGCGGGGAACTCCCGCAGTTGGGTGCCGCGCGCCTGCGCGATGGTGTAGAGGGCAACCGGGCGAATGACGTCGGTTTGAACCACCGGCGGCTCGGAGCAGCCGGTGAGCAGGGTCAATGCCAGTGCGCTGAGGGCCAGAGGCGCCATGGCTCGGGAGTTTGAGGTGTTTTTCATGATTGGTTTATCCTGAACTCAGGCTAAAAGACAACGTTGTTCGCGGGTGAGTGTTAGCCGCGAACTGACCACTTAGGTCGTCAGCGACGCAAACAAGAATGCGGATGGCTCAGTGGGAAACCCGACCATGCAACTCGCAACGTGGATCTCTACGTCAGATATAGTCTGATAGAGCGTTGGCGAAAACCCGACGCTGTGTTGCCACTGCTGGGATAAAACGCCGGGGAAAGGGCGAAATTGGGTGTGCTCATCCAGCCAAATAAAGGCGAGCACCAACCCATAGCTAAGCAGCAGTAACTTCAGGTAAAGCGCCACACAGCTGAGCCATGGTGCGGGATTGCGACGGTGTCTATTCATTGCCCGGTATTGTCTTTGCGCTATTGAGGGAGACGATCATCATGCTGGAGAAACGTTGCCAGCTGGCGCGCAGCATCTGGTCATTGTTGCAGACAAACCACTGACCTAAGGTGCCGCAGATGAAGGTATCCATCATGTATATGACTTCCGTCAACGTGGCTTGAGGTATTGCAGGCGCCAGTTGTGCCACGATCACTTGGTATCTTTCTAGGTTGTCTTGCCACAATGCTAAAATGGGCGCTTGTGCTTGGTTGTCAAACACGGCTTGGCTCATAAAGGCTTGCATCGCCCGAGCGATGGTTGGGTGGTTTTCTAGCAAATTAAAGAGGTTGTCGCCGGTTGATTGAAAAAACGCCGCCAATGTTTCACAGCCCTGTAGCTCCTGATGGGCGCCATAGGTTTCGATCAAATCGGTTAGCACCGCCAACAGCACCTCATGCAGGCTGGCGAAGTGGTGATACAGCGCACCTTTACTGATCCCCGCCTGCTTGCTCAGTTTCCCCACGGTTAACGCGGTAAAGCCTTCGGTCCCTAAGATCTGGATGCAAGTATCGAGGATCTTACGTCGGGTCAGTTCGGCGGCTTGGGTTTTTAGGTTCATAGGATGTCTCTTTCTTCAATGGTGCGAAGCTTAATGCATACCGACCGTTCGTTCAATAATGTAGTTGAACGAACGGTCGGTATTTTTTGTGCCGGATCTCCTCGTCACTGCCGTTCCGTGGAGCCGGAGGCAACCGTCTGCTTGGATGGAATGCGGCGCTCAATGCATCGCGGTGGCTCGCCGAGTGAGCCGGTTGAAGGCCAAGTGAAACGCTCGGCTTGGCCGTGCTCTGGTGGGTTTTGTGTGTCTCCACTGGACGGGGCGTTTGAGCCGCCGCATCAACGGTCGTCGGTCGGCTCTTCAAAGATCTGTTCGATCGGCAGCTGAAATAGGCGGGCGATCTTAAATGCCAGCGGCAGGCTGGGATCGAACTTGCCCTTTTCTATGGCGTTGACGGTTTGGCGCGAGACCTCCAGTCGCTCGGCCAGGTTGGCTTGTGTCCAGTCATGCTCGGCCCTGAGTACCTTCAATCGGTTCTTCATTGGTATTTCCTGAGGCCAAGTAGGATGCCAAGGAGGTAGGTGAGCGCCATTAGGATCACCAGATGGGCGATCTCGGCATTGAAGGGGAGCAGGCCGGTCCGCTCTAGGTTGGCGTAGGCCAGGCCCAACACCAGACCGACGCCGAGCGACAGCCCATGGCTTCCAGTTGGAGCCTTTGTTGCAGTTCATCGAGCCCGTTGAGTTGGTGTTTATTGGCGCGGATCATGCCAAAGCCGATGGCGACGTTGACTATGATGGCTATTGCGGTGAAAACGGGGGCTTCTGACCAGAGTCGCAATGCTGGCCCTATGGTTGTGGCTGGGTTGGCTCTACCCGTGCTGACGCCTGAGCGGTAGGTTGAGATCTCTTCCCATCAAGGAGAGATGAGATGGAGTCCGTGACACTGAGCTTGGATCTGGTGCTGCTATTGATGATGGCGATCTACCTTGCTTCCTTGATCAGTTCGGTTACCGGCTCGGCCGGAGGCGTTTTGATGTTTGCTGCCATGGGGACCGTGATCCCGGCGCGCGCTTTGGTCGCATTGCATGGCAGTGTGCAGTTGGTTAGTAATCTCAATAGAACTTGGTGGTTACGGCACAGTGTTGATGCTCGCCTGTGTGGCTATTTTGGCGTGGGTGTTGCTCTGGGGGCCGTACTCGCGACGGCACTGATCGCGCAGTTTGCCAGTGAGTTGATCCCGCTCTGGATCCTATTGGCACTGATTGGCTATACCCTGTTTAAACCCAAACGGATGCCGGCCATCCGCGTGAGCGGGCGCGGTTTCTTCTGGGTCGGTTTGGCCACGGGGATCCTTGGGATCCTAGCCGGGGCCGTCGACCCGTTTCTGGCGGTGTTCTTTGTTCGCGATGATATGAGCAAGCAGCAGATCGTGGCGAATAAGTCGATGATGCAGTTGATGACTCACTTGACCAAGATCCCGGCATTTCTCTATTTGGGGTTTTCGTTTGTTGAGCATTGGCCGTTGATCGCTGTGTTTGCTTTGGCAGCCATGGCGGGCAATTGGACGGGGCTAAAGCTATTGCATCGCATCGATGTAAAGCGCTTTATCACCTTGATGA
Source organism: Ferrimonas pelagia (assembly GCF_039543565.1). Taxonomy (NCBI): domain Bacteria; kingdom Pseudomonadati; phylum Pseudomonadota; class Gammaproteobacteria; order Alteromonadales; family Ferrimonadaceae; genus Ferrimonas; species Ferrimonas pelagia. The sequence continues at coordinate 12,075 of NZ_BAABJZ010000015.1, forward strand.
AGCTCGCATTAATGCTGGCGGCGTGGCAGATCGGGTTTCAAATATTTGGCAGTATGGTTGCCTAGTTTCGCGACAACAAATGGATGAGGGAGGAGGAAAGGCATGTCAACGCGTTATCAAGTGGTGAACCCCTATCAGGGGGAGGTGATCGGGGAATATGGTTATACCTCTGCCGAGGCGGCGCTGGCCGCGATCGCGACATTAAAGGCCGGACAGCGCATGGCCAAGGCCATGGTGGCACACGAGCGCGCCGATGTGCTGCGCAAGTTGGCGGGGCTGCTGGAGCGCCATGGCGAAACCTTGGCGCGCTTGATCACCGCGGAGACGGGCAAGACCATCAGTGACGCTCGGGTGGAGCTGTCGCGTGCGGTCAATACCACCATCGCCAGTGCTGAGGAGGCACGCCAGATCCACGGGGAGGCCCTAGACTCCGATGCCTACGCGCCCAGTCGGGGGCGGATCGGGCTGGTCTGTTGGCGGCCGCTGGGGACCGTATTGTGCATCACGCCGTTTAACTTCCCGCTCAACATCGCCATGCATAAGATCGGCCCCGCGTTTGCCGCGGGCAACTGCATCCTGTTCAAACCGGGCCCAGCCAACACCGCGTCGGCGAGGTTACTGACCGAGCTGTGCTACCAAGCGGGGATCCCGCAGGATGTGTTGCAGTTGTGCATCCCGAGTCTGCCGGACATGGCGGCGATCATCGGCCATCCAGATATCGATGCCATTAATTTTACCGGTGGCACGGCGGCGGCGGATGCCATCGCCGCCGCTGCGGGCTATAAGAAGCTGTTGCTGGAGCTCGGCGGCAATGATCCGCTGATCCTGATGCCGGATGGTGACGTGGATGCGGCGGTTGAGGCGGCGATCAATCAGCGTTTTGCCACGGCGGGCCAGCGCTGCACTGCGGCGAAACGGGTGTTTCTGCACCGAGATGTGCATGCGGCGTTTCGAGAGCGCTTGCTGGCGAGAACGCGGCAACTGGTGGTGGGCGATCCCAGCCTGGAAGAGACCTTTGTGGGGCCGGTGATCCATGCCGATGCGGCGGCGGCGGTGATGGCGGGGATCGAGCAGGCCGTCGCAGCCGGGGCCAGCCTGCTGTGCGGAGGTAAGCGTGAGGGCAATGTGATCTTGCCGACCATTTTGGATCAAGTGACCGATCAGTGTGCTTTGATGACCGAGGAGCTGTTTGGCCCGGTGATCCCGCTGGCGGTTTTTGACTCGCTGACGGAGCTGATAGCGCGGATCAACAATACCCCATACGGTTTGCAGGCCGGGGTGTTCACCCAGGATCTGCGGGTGATCCGACAGCTGTTTGAGGCCTTAGATGTGGGATCGCTGATGGCCAACGACGGTCCTGGGTTTCGGGCCGAACATTTCCCCTTTGGCGGCGTTAAAGGATCGGGTGTCGGTCGGGAAGGGGTGAAGTACGCGATCCGCGAGATGAGCATTCAGAAAACCTTGGTACTCTGAATGCTCATCGCGTTTTATCGTTAGGCAGACGTCTTAATCGCCTTGTCGTCGTGGTGCTCGGTGATGACCGGGAAGCGTGTGGTATTGTTCGCGGGTTCTGGGGCATCTGTGACCGCGTCTAGCGTGGGCTGGTTCGCCAGCTCCACCCGGTTGCGACCGTTCTCTTTGGCGCGGTATAGGGCATCATCGGATTGCTTGATCAAGGCTTCGACACTGATCTCACTACCTTCATTGCAGGCTATCCCGCCTGAAACCGTAACACGGCCGAGTGACTGGCCACTATGAATGAGCTCTTGAGCACCAATGCGGATCAGTAAACGCTCAGCCAGTTCTTGCGCTTGGGTTATGTCGGTTTCCGGACATAAAATACATAACTCTTCGCCGCCATAGCGACAGACCAGATCCGCTTTTCTGGCGCTGGTCTTGAGTTCCTGACACACCTGTTTGAGGACATAGTCTCCAGCGTCGTGGCCGAAGGTGTCGTTGAAGCGTTTAAAGTGATCGATATCCAGCATTAATAGACTGAGTGGCTTGTTGAATCGGCTCGATTGGGCGATTTGATGTTCCAACACTTCCATTAAGTGGCGGCGATTGAACAAGCCTGTGAGTGGGTCGCGGACGGCTTGCTGGCTCAGGTTGTCGCGCAGTTGGATGTTGGCCAGTGCTAAGCCTATCTGTTCGGACAAGGACTCGGCCAGGGAGCGACCGGTAAGCATGTCGGATTCGTTGACGAAGTGCAGGTGCATCACCCCCAAGGTCTCGCCTTGAGCGAGCAGTGGGATGCACATTTCAAAGCCCTCATCTTTAAGCTGGGTGTGGTTGCAGGGGATCACCAATTGGCTCTCCTGGCTCATATGGGTATGGCCCTTTAGCAGTGCCCAGCATTCGTCTCTACCGTACCATTCGCCCTCGATCATCCGCTGGCCCCAGTGGTAGACCACATCCAGACGGTTGCGGGAGGCTTTGAGCATGGTGATGGTGCCGCGGCATTGTGGTAGCAACTGGGCAAAAATAGGCTCCACCACTTTACAGGCCGACTCGATGCTGGTGCAGGCGGTCATGAGTCCACCCAGTTGCTGCATCATCATCAGTTCGTGGGTTCGACCCTGCACCTTGGACTCGAGATCTTGGCGTGAGGCGTTCGCTTGCCTGTCGATGAGGCGGTTGAAGAACATAACCAAGACAAAAATGAGCACAATGCCCGCCGTCCCGGCGGAGAACCCCCAGATCCGGAGTTGCTGCATCTGTTGGTTAAGTAATGTCATGGGACTTGCAACCCGAATGACGAATTCATCGAATTCGCCATTGGCATTGATAGCGGAAAGCGGCATGGCGAGATAGAGAAATTCAATGCCCAAGCTCTCGCTTAAGCGTGTGCTTTTACCGTAAGACTCCAGTCTGGCTTGATGGATTTCACTGCGTTCGTTGTGATTTCCCAATTGCATGATCGCACTGTTGTTGAGCTCCGAATCCGCGACGACGTAACCATCGCCATTAATGATCGTGATACGCAGGTTGAGTGAAGAGCCAAAATCATCGACGAAACGGTCTATATCGAACGCAGAATTTTCCTCTATTTCATGGCCAAATATGACGGATGTGAGTCGGGTGATCCGAACCAGTTTATTTTCAAGATTGTTTTCCAGCATCTGCTCAAATCGGATCTCAAGAAAGCCGAGTGAGACGACAAGCAGTGAGGTAAGCATAACGACCGGGATGAGCATCCGCAGGCTGTTTTTCATGATCGCTCCCTGATCACAAAATATGGAATTGTAATAAGTCTAGCTCATTATCATGCTCCGAGGGTCAGCGCTGAAATATGAATTCAAGTGGCTTGTCGCTGGTATGTTGCTCGCTTGGGGCTGGCAATCACACAGGAAAAATGCCCGACAATCGAGCTTTCGAACGCATCTAAACTGTCCTAGCCGATTGTATTAGAACCATTTTCGGTTGCGATCTGGTTGTTGGGTGGGCAGAGTGTAGACACTGAAATTGGCTTTAATACAGTAACATTTGGGAATAAGGTGCCATGGATAGACACCGGAAGAGGCAGGGCGGCTTGCAAGCGACACTGGGGCTGTTGGGGCTGCTGGGGTTGGCGTGGCTACCCGTATTCGGTCAGGCGATGACGTTTGCCGAGTTTGAACATCAATTGATGGCACTGCCGGAAACCGAGTATCGACAACGTCTCGACTTGGTTCAGGCTGCGTCGAAGGACAGCACAGATTGGGCGGCAGTCGAGCGCTTTGAACTGTTTTGGCATGGCGTTGATGCGGCCAATAACGCGTTGGAACGCCAGGCCGCCGGCGGGTTGCTACAGCGTTTAGATAGCGTCAGCCAAGCGATGGCACTCACGGATGATCAACGTTTTCGTTGGTTGGTGGTGCAAGGCGAGTATGCGCAATTACAGCAAAACAACGCCGAGGGCTGCCGGTTGTTTGAACAGGCGATGGGTTCCTTGTCGACGGTAACCTCTCCGGTCGTTCGCGCCGAGCTGATGCAGCGTTATTCCCGCTGCCAGCATCTGTTTGAGAAAGAGTCGCATCGTGCTCAACTGCTGAAAACCGCGATTCGCCTGGCCGCGGGCCAGTCAGCTTTGCTCGAGGCCCAGCTGCTGGTGGAGTTGGGGGAGTTTTATAACCGACTTGGCAACCACACTCTGGCTGAACGTTATTATCAGCAAGGGCTGGACGGCTTCACACGGTTGGACGCCTCGGCCGACCGGCTGACGGCAACCTTAAATGTGGCGTTGGCGCAGATGTCATTGGGCAAGTATGCGCAGAGTCTGACCACCTTAAGTCAAGGGGATGCAATATTTAGCCAGGATTATTGGCACTTTCAAAGCCATCGGGTGCGGGCGGAGATCGCGCTTACACAGCAAAATTACGCTCAGTTGTTGCAGATCAGCCGCGCGAACGAGCTGTATCGTGACGCACTGCTTGGCAGTGCGTTTGCGACCTTGCATGATCAATTTCTGACGATTGGGCTGCTGCGGCAGGGGGAGCTGGCGGCCGCCCAAAGATTGATCGAGGCGCGCGATCTTACGGCGTATGAGGGCATGCCGGGTAAGTTGGTTCACTACCAGAGGCGGTTAGAGCTGGAGCTGGCGTTGGCTGTCGCCGGGGAGCTGGGGCAACAACAGCACGCACTGGATGCGTTATTGGCTTGGTATGAACAGACTGAAGCGATGCAGAAGCGGGCGATGGAAGAGATGCTCAATAATGAAGGGGATTTCGACTTTCAGCAGCAGGCAATTGAATTGCTGAGGCAGCAAACGGCGCTACAAGATTCCTTACGTCAGCAGGAACATAATGCGAAGCAACAAGCCTGGCTGACCGCGCTGGGGTTTGGTTTGGCGGTGGTCATTCTGACCGCCTATCTGGTGTTGATGTCACGTTCAAAAGAACGGATCCAGCGTCTGTCTGAGCGGGACGATCTTACCGGGGTGTTAAACCGGCGCGCCATCTTGTCCCATATACAGCGCAGTGCCCAACAGAAGCGATCCATGGTGGTGTGTTTGTTCGATCTCGACCATTTTAAGCGGATCAACGATAGCTATGGCCATGTGGTGGGGGATGCGGCATTACGGCATGTGGCACAACTGGTGACGCAGACCTTGCGTCAGTCGGATCTGATCGGCCGGATCGGCGGTGAAGAGTTTTTGCTGTGTTTCCATGAGTCCGATCCGTCGTTTGTTGACGGGCTATGTGAACGCTTGCGGCAGCGTTTAGCGGGTTCGCCGCTGCAGATCGGTGAACGCTCCTTGTTGATCACCGCCAGCTTTGCCTGCGTCGCCGCCACGCCGGAGCAGCTGATGTCGTTTCAGGCGCTGTACAGCCAATTGGATGCCACCCTGTATCAGGCCAAGGATCAGGGCCGCAATCGATTATTGTGGGTCGAGTCGGGCATCGCTTAGCGAGAGGAGTCGCTTATCAAGGGCGAAGCGGAGCCGGGCTGGTTGGGCGGTCTGCGTACGCTGCTGGGCTGCGCCGATAGTTAGGCGTAGATATCGATAAAACAGACGATTTCATGCACGGGTGAATTGAGTTAGGTTGAAGGTTTTACGGTCGGCAATGGAGAGCCTGTGCCAATACGGGAGCGTTTTCAACATGGCGCGATCTCGGCGATCCGCGTCGGGCGGTTTGCCTTTGGGATCAACACCACCTTTATCCTCTATCGCATCGACGACACCCTGATCGATACCGGTCCGAATAATCAGTGGGCGTCCGTTCGTCCTTTTATTGATGAGGATCCGGTGCGGCAAGTGTTGTTGACCCATCATCATGAAGATCACAGTGGCAATGCCGCTCGGATCGCACAGCACTGTGATCTGTTGCCCTATGCCCCTCCCCAATGCCAGGCCAAGTTAGCTCAGGGCTTTGCGACTCCGCTGCTGCAGCGGATGATCTGGGGCAAACCCGTCGGGGTAAAGACGCAGCCTTGGCCGGAGGTGCTGCAGTTATCGGACGGTGCGCAGATCATCCCGGTACATACTCCGGGTCATGCAAAGGATCTGCACTGCTTTCACATCCCCGCCCACGGTGTGTTGTTTACCGGCGATCTCTATATCGCTCGCTCCATTCGTTTTCTGCGTTCGGATGAAGATCTGAGCCTGATCATCAGTAGCATACGGCATGTGTTGACGTTGGAGTTTGATACCTTGCTGTGTGCCCACAGCGGGGTGATCTCTCAAGGCAAGGAGAAGCTGGCGCAGAAGCTCGATTATATCCTTGACCTGTGTGAGCGGGCCCAAGCCCTGCACGCTCAGGGGTTGGATACGGATCAGATCGTGCCCCATTTGCTCGGTAACGAGGGGATCGCCTCGCGTCTGAGCGGCTATAACTTCTCTAAACGCAATCTTATCCAACAGGCGTTACGGGTGCCGTTGGCGCAGCTGAGCGAGACTGTTGAGGGCTAAGTTTAGGTAGGGCGTAGGGGGCAATATGGCGATCTCCGTGTGGATGGGATCGGTCTTGGCGTTCTGTTCAATGGCCATCTTTGGCTGTGTGTTGCACCGTTTGCTGCGCTTGGATCTTACCTTGGCTGCGCTGCTCAGTGGCGTGCTTGGCGGTGTGCTGATCGAGCGGCTGTCGTTGGATATTGGCTTGCGGTTCGAGCATGTGCACGATCTGGTGTTTTATCTGTTTTTGCCGATCCTGATCTTCCAGGCGGCCTGGCATTTGCAGATCGAGCAGTTGCAGCGCTGGCTGCTGCCGGCGATCTTGCTGGCCACGCTCGGCGTGTTGATCACCGCCGGGGTGATCGCCGGTGCGCTGCAATGGGCGATGGGATCACCGAGCGGATTCCCTTGGATCGCGGCGTTGCTGACCGGCGCGATCCTGGCGGCAACCGATCCGGTGGCGGTGGTGACCAAGCTGACGGAGCTCAAGGCGTCAAAGGAACTGACCACGGTGTTCGAGGGCGAGAGCCTGCTTAATGACGCAACCGCCGTGGTGCTGTTTTCTCTGATCCTGATGCTGGCGACCGGCGAGCAGGAGGGCGTGACAGCGCGCTCGGTGCTGTGGCTGTTTGCCCAGGTATTTTTCGGCGGCTTGGTCGTCGGGGCGGCGTTAGGTTATTTGACGCAGCGACTGATCCGTTATCTGAATCATGAAGAGATGTCGGTGGTGCTGATCCTGCTGCTGGCGTTTGGCGCGTTTTACCTAGCCGAGCACGTCCTCCATGTCTCCGGCATGATGGCCGTGGCGACGGCGGCATTGGTGGCCAATGCGGGGTTACAGCGTGCGCAGCCGGCGTCACCCGCCGAGGCGGAAGCGCCCAAGTTTGGCGGGATCGCCTTGGCATTGGATTGGCTGGGTCTGCTGTTTAACCTGCTGATCTTCTGCTTGATGGGCCTGGTGATCACTTTCGATATGTTTACCGAGCGCTATCTGGCGATGGGGCTGGCGATCGGGGCCGCCTTGTTGGGGCGCTTTGTTGCTTTGGCTGTGTGTCAGGGCGGGCTTAAGGGGATCGGCCAGGGACTGCCTCAGGGCTGGCCGTTGTTGCTGGGCTGGGGCGGGCTGCGCGGGGCGATCGCCGTGGCCTTGGTGCTGTCATTGCCGTTGTCGCTGTCCTGGTGGTGGACGGTGCAGTCGATGGTGTTTGCTGTGGTGTTGTTCTCGTTGCTGGTTCAGGGCACCACGTTCGCCGCCTTACTTAGGTATATCAATAAGAAACACCCTTATTAACCCTCGATTGACTCCGAATGCGGGCTGCGCCAGTGCCCCGCGCCGCCATTGGCTTTTTTCTGCTCTATGGTTGAAGGAGAAGCAAGCGAGAGAGTGACAGGGATGTTTGAACTTTTATACACCAGCCTCTGCCCTAAGCCGTTGTGCCGGGCGGAACTGACGGCACTGCTGTGTTGTGTGCGCGAACACAATCAGCGCACTGGACTCACCGGCATGTTGCTGTACCAACAGCAGACCGTGATGCAACTGCTTGAAGGGGAGCGGGACGTGGTATTGCAGCAGTTTCAGCGGCTACGGCAAGATCCTCGTCACCAGCATATCGAGCTGGCCTACAAAGGCCCCATTGCTGCGCGCACCTTTGCTGGTTGGTCGTTGGGGTTTGATGATCCTGATGCGGCCTGGCTCAATGCGTTGTTGCCTGGCTATCTGTCTTTGGCTTCGGCGCAGGTGAGCCTGTTGGGGATCCGCCAGCCCAGCCATGGGGTTGAGCGGATGACGCAATGGGCCCCCTACCTGTTTGACTGGCAGGGCGGCCAAAGGGAAAACGCGGGCTCCCCCGCGCTTGGAACCCGCTGCCGCGCTCAGTCGATCGCCTGCGCCGTTTGATACGCCTGGGTGCCCCACAAAGCGACGGTACTGAGTGAGTGTTTGTGGCTGCCTTCCGTCTCCTTGGTGGAGTAGGACAGGTAGAGCAGCGTTTGGTTGTCGGCATCATAGATCCGGCGAACCTTGAGCGACTTGAACAGAATGCTCTTGCTCTGTTTAAACACCAACTCACCGTTTTTGCTTTGGTCGATCTCTGCGATATTGGCGGCGAAGATCTCGCCGGTCTGACGACAGGCGATGGAGGAGTTGGAGGGATCGGCTAGGGATAGGTTGGCTTCCACCGAGGCGATGTGGCACGTAACGCCGGGAATGAGCGGATCGGCGAAGTCGCGAATGACCACATCTTTCATGGTAAACCAGCCGAGGCTGACCTTACCTGTGTTGTCGCCACAGCCGGTGAGCAGAAGTAGGGCGGTTAAGGGGATCAGGAGGGATTTGGTCATCATTTTGAATTTCCAGCTTCAAATTGGCGTTAAGGGTACCACTATTCGTATTTTTGCGGCGCGTTTTGCGGTTGCGGTGCCGAGAGGTCGGGCTGACGGCCAGCCTCGACATGACGTTAGTGCTGGAACGCTTTGAGGTGGTGTATCCCCCGTCACTTGAGCGGCTTCACCATGGGAATGCAGTCCAGCGTAAAGCCTCGAGGCGACGGGTACTGCTCGACGGTTTCGCCGATAAAGCCGCAGCGCCGATAAAACGGTGCGGCGTTTAAGGTCGCCTCTAGAGTCAGCTCTGTCAGTCCCGCGTCACGCCCCAGTTGCTCCAGATGACCTATCATCGCTTTGCCCGCCCCCTGTCCCATCGCTTTGGGATCGACAAAGATCGCGTCCAACTGGCCGATAGGGGCATTGGCGGTGGTTGGGTGAGACGTGGTGATCATGCCGCAGGCCAGCGGGTGCTGTGCTTGCTCAATCAGCCAGAACTGTTCGATGACGATCCGACGGAATTTGTCGGTGATCTCCCCCTCGATCCAGCGTTGTAACAAGTCAGCCGGGTAATGAGCGGCGCAGCCGGTGAGGATGGCGCGGTTGCGTAATGTCCAAAGTGCGTCGGCATCCCGACTCAGGGCTTTGCGGATCTTCACGGTCCGTCCTTTTCATTTCATCTGTTTAACTGAGCAGCGGCGGCAGTGGGCGGGCAAAGTGCCGCTCCAGGCCAGCGTGGACGATGTCATGCAGATCCTGGGTGGGCATCAAGTCGCGTCCCTCATAACGGGCTTGCTCACTCAGTCCGGGCCAGCGGCCAGATAGCGGGGGCAGTTGACCTGCGCCGGATAACTGTAGGGCCAGCCCGCCGGTGCCGTGATCCGTTCCCTTGGTGCCATTTTCCTTCACGGTACGACCAAACTCCGACGCGATCCAGATCTGGGTGTCGGGCCAACGTTTGCCCAGCCCGGCGATCAGCGCGGCGATCACCCCGTCGAGTTGTTCCAGTCGCCGGATCAATAAACCGTGCTGGTTAGCGTGGCTGTCCCAGCCGGACAGCTCCAGCGCAGCCAAGACTGGACCGCGGTCGTCCGCCATCGCTTCGGCCAGAGCCCGGGCCTGAGCCGCCATCTTGCCCGGCTGCTGCTCTGGCAGTGCCTGGGCTTGTTGCAGCAAGCCGGTGAGATAGGGCTCATCCTGATACCATTCGCGCAGCAACGCCAGGCGCTGCTCACTGGGGCTGGCGAGGCGGTTGTGAATTTGATGGGCGATCGGCGCCTCGCCCCGGGCGATCAGGGGCAGGCGCGGGCCGACGGCTTCCGCTGGCACATCCAGCACCGATGCCAGGGTATTGAGCCAGCCTGTGCTGCCCGAGGTGGCGCCGGATTCCAGATACGCCTGACCATCGAAGTGGGAGCGCTGGCGGTATTGGGTGGCGACGGCCAGATGGGCGCAGGCCTGCTGCTGTTTGACCAGTTTGGCGACGGTGGGCAGGGCCGGATGGAGGGCAAAGCCCTGGCCCAGCGGCGTCGGTCCGGCTTCTAGCAGCGCCGGCAGCAGGGTTGGGCGCGCGGCTTTGAGCTGCGGTTCGTCGGTGGGCACGACCACCGACAGGCCATCCCAGGCGCCGCGCAGGGTGATCCAGATAAAGCGCTGTTGCTGCTCACCGCTGCCCCATACCTGCATCGGCAGGGCAGAGAGGGCGAGCAGGCTGGCGCTGCCTTGCAAAAATTGACGGCGTTTCATGGTTACACCTCCAGCAGCTGCGGATGCATCAGCAGCAGATAGCGTTGATCGGTGGCGGACAGGGGCGAGTCGGGCCAGCGTGGCTCAATACCGAGGCTGGCGGCCAGTTGCTCGGCGGAGTGGTCGCTGCGCTTGGCCGCCAGTTGCGCGACTTCGGCCCGGCTGGCCAATGCCGAGGCGGAGCGCCATGCTTGCGCGGTGTCCGGCCAGCCGGCCGGCGAGCCGGGCTGATAGGTCGGCTGGGCCAGTTGCCGGGCGAGTCGCTCGAGCTGGGCGCCGTCATCAAGCCCGATGGCGCGGCCGACACCATAGAGGTACTGGATAGGCTGGCGCCATTTTTGCCGCTCAATTCGCCAACTATGGGGGTGGCGGATCATCGCGATGGTCATGGCTTTGAGGCTGGTGTCGTGATCCCGATAGGTTTTGGCCAAGGTGGCGACCAGCTCGGCTGAGGGTTCGTCCGCGATAAAGTGACGGGCCAGCTTGGTGGCGAGAAACTGCGCCGTGGCAGGGTGGCGGGCCAGAGCCTGCAGCGCCTGTTGTGCCTGCTGCTCTTGGGTGTCGGGATAGCGTTTGCCGAGCAGGGTTTGCGGGCCGCTCTGGTGCATCGCGGGGCGAAAGACAAAGCCACCGCCTGTCCCTCGGTCGACGCTCCAACCGGTGAGCATGGCGGCCAGCGCCTCCACATCCGGTTGCCCATAGGGCCCGTCGACGCCCAGAGTGTGCAGCTCCAGGATCTCCCGCGCCAGATTTTCGTTCAGACCCTTGTTGCGCTTCATCCCTACCCGGGAGTTTGGACCGGCGGATTGGGCGTTGTCCAGATAGAGCAGCATGGCGGGGTGGCGGCAGACGGCGCTGAGCATGTCGCTGAATCGACCGGTCAGGTGCGGGCGGATGGCATCCCGCTCCATGGCACCGGCCAACATAAGAACCGGGCGTTTGTCGATGGAGACGGCGAAGTGATTGGTCCAGAAGTGACTGAGCCGCTCCAGCAGCGGCGCGTCGCTGCTCAGGGCGTACTGATGTCGGTACTGCACCTGGCGCTGTGCCTCTTGGCGGGCCCGTTTGCTGCGGGCTTTGCGCGCCTCGGGCTCGTCGCTGCGCCCGGGCTGGCTCAGCAGCGCGTGCAGCGGGCCGTTGTCGAACTGCGGCCCGGTCTGCGTCAGTTGTTGCTCCAGCCAGCGCTGGGCGCCGACTTGCTTGATCTGCGCGAGCTCGCCTGGGCGGGGGCCCAGGCCAAACCGAGTGCTGGCAATGTGGTGAGCGTCAATCGACATGGGGTGTGCCTCCTTGAACCTATCGCAGGTTTTACCCTAGCGCCTGTGGCTGATTAAGCCTGTCATGCGCTGTAGTAAATCGTATCACTTTGTATCTGCTGTCGTTTGTTCTTTACAGCGGCGTTCTTTCCCCAAAGGTCGGGGTAATAATCTTCGCCAAAAAGCGGTTTAATGGTGAGAAGGATCACGACGGGATGTGCGGTGCATGGATCAAGGTAGGAAGCGAGGGGCTAACCGGGGGCCAGCGGTGGATGAGACCGCGTTGGCTCAGGTAAAGGCGTTATTGCTGTCGGGCAGGGGCGATGCGCTACAGCGCGATGCGCTGATCGAATATCTGCATTGTCTGCAAGATCACTTTGGCTGCCTGCACGGCCGACACCTAGTGGCGTTGGCCGCCTTGATGAAGTTGGCGCCGGTGGAGGTGTATGAGGTGGCCAGCTTCTACCACCACTTCGATATCGTTAAGGAGGGGGAAGCTGCGCCGCCGGCGCTGACGGTACGCGTCTGCCAGTCGCTCAGTTGTCAGATGCAGGGCGCCAAGGCGTTGACCGAGCAGTTGCAGGCGGCGCTGGGCACGGGCGTGCGGGTACAAAAGGTGCCTTGCGTGGGGCGCTGCACCCAGGCCCCGGTGGCGGTCGTTGGACAAAACCCCATTGCGCCCGCCAAGCTGGCCCGGGTGGAGCAGGCCATTGCCCGTGAAGCGGTGACGGAGCCTATGCCGGAACATGCGCTGGATCTGGCAGGCTATCTGGCTCAGGGGGGTTATCAATTGCTAGAGGCGTGTCTGAATGGGACACGCAGTGCCGAGTCCATTATCAGTGAGCTTGAGCACGCCGGACTGCGGGGGCTGGGTGGCGCGGGCTTTCCAGTCGGACGAAAGTGGCGCGCGGTGGCCAGTGAGCCCGCGCCGCGGTTGATGGCGGTGAATGTGGATGAAGGGGAGCCGGGCACCTTTAAAGATCGCTACTACTTGGAGCGGGATCCCCACCGGTTTATCGAGGGGATGCTGGTGGCGGCGTATGCGGTGGGGATCGACACCATCTACCTGTACGTCAGGGACGAATACCCGGCGTGCCGCCGGCTGCTCAGCGTCGCGCTGGGCGAGACGCAGGCGCGCTATCCGACTCTGGCGCCGATCATTGTGCGCCGTGGGGCTGGCGCCTACATCTGCGGCGAGGAGTCGGCGATGATCGAGTCCATCGAGGGCAAGCGCGGTTTGCCCCGCCTGCGTCCGCCGTTTGTGGCCCAGGTGGGCTTGTTTGGCCGGCCGACACTGGTGCACAACTTAGAATCCCTGTATTGGATCCCGGCGGTGATGGAGCTGGGGGCGGCGTGGTTTCTGTCTCACGGCCGTCATGGCCGTCAGGGGCTGCGATCCTACTCGGTCAGTGGCCGGGTGAAACGGCCCGGCGTGTATCTGGCGCCAGCGGGGATCACCCTCACTGAGCTGATCCATGAGTATTGCGGCGGCATGGCGCCGGGCCACACCCTGTATGGCTACTTTCCCGGCGGGGCCTCCGGCGGCATGCTCAGTGCGGCCCAGGCCGATGTGCCACTGGATTTTGACACGCTGCAGGCTTACGGCTGTTTTATTGGCTCGGCGGCCATCATCGTATTTTCCGAGGCGGATCGGGCACGGGATCTGGCCCAGAACGCCATCGAGTTTTTTGCCGATGAATCTTGTGGTCAGTGCACGCCGTGTCGGGTCGGCTGCGGCCAGATGGCGAAAATGATGAACCAACCCGTGTGGGATGCGACGCCGATAGACAATCTGTCTCAGGTGATGCGCGATGCGTCCATCTGTGGTTTGGGTCAGGCGGCGCCGAATCCGGCCCGTTGCGTGATGACCTATTTCCCGCACGAGGTGGGATTGGCGGACGTCGCGGCGTCCAAGGAGGAGCAGGCATGAGCATTCGGTTGACGCTCAATGGCCAAGAGGTTGAGGCAAACGAGGGCGAGAGCTTGCTGCAGCTGGCCCAGCGCCACGGCGAGTCCATCCCCAATTTGTGCTATCAGCCGGGCCAACCGGCGCAGGGCAACTGTCGCGCCTGCGTCGTGGAGGTGGCCGGAGAGCGCACACTGGCGCCCAGCTGCTGTCGCACAGCACAGCCGAATATGACGGTCGATACCCGCAGCGCGCGGGTGCTGGCGGCCCAGCAAGGGGTATTGAAACTGATGCTCGATGAGGCCCCGGCGGCGGCACAGGCGGGATCGGAGCTGGTGCGGTGGGCCAAGCAGATGGATGTGACCATTCCGCAAGCCCCAGTTCGCTACAACGAGGATCTCAGCCACCCGGCGCTGAGCTTGAACTGGGATGCCTGCATCCACTGTAACCGCTGTGTCAGCGCGTGCCGTGATGTGCAGGTCAACGATGTATTGGGCATGGCCAAGCGCGGCGCGCAGAGCAAGATCGTGTTTGATCTGGACGATGCCATCGGTGACAGCAGTTGTGTGGCGTGCGGGGAGTGCGTGCAGGCCTGTCCGACCGGAGCATTGGCGCCGATCGCCGCCTCGGCTCGGCAAGAGGCCGATCGCTCGGTGGATTCTCTGTGTCCTTTCTGCGGGGTGGGGTGTGGCGTCACCTACAAGGTGAAGGATGAGCAGATCATCGCTGTCGAGGGGCGCAATGGGCCGGCCAATCAAGGGCGTTTGTGCGTCAAGGGGCGGTTTGGCTTTGATTACGTTCACCATCCGCAGCGGTTGAGCACGCCGTTGATCCGGCGAGAGGGGGCGCCGAAGGATCCCAGCCTGAGCGGCGATCTGGCGGCGCAGTTTCGCCCGGCCAGCTGGGAGGAGGCGCTGGCGCTGGCCGTATCGGGCTTTACCCGTATCAAGCAGGAGAGCGGGCCCAAAGCCCTGGCGGGATTGGGCTGTGCCAAGGGCAGCAACGAGGAGGCGTATCTGTTTCAAAAACTGGTGCGCACCGGCTTTGGCAGCAACAACGTCGATCACTGTACCCGCTTGTGCCACGCCAGCTCGGTGGCGGCACTGATGGAGGCGGTCGGCTCGGCGGCGGTGTCCAATCCGGTGGCGGATGTGGCCGAGACGGACGTGATCCTGCTGATGGGCGCGAACCCAGGTGCCAACCACCCTGTGGCGGCGAGCTGGATGAAGAACGCCATCAAGCGGGGCACTCGACTGATCGTGCTCGATCCTCAGGCCATCGATCTCACTCGACACGCGGCACATCATCTGCAGTTTGTGCCCGGTGCCGACATCGCACTGCTCAATGCCATGATCCACACCCTGTTTGATGAAGATCTGGTGGATTGGGACTTTGTCCATCGGCGCACCGAGGGGGTTGAGGCCATTCGCGCCAACGTGGCACCGTTCAGCCCGGAGGCGATGGCGCCGCTGTGTGGCGTTGAAGCGGCGCAGATCCGAGCTGTGACCCGGCTGTATGCCAAAGCCGGCCGGGCGATGATGTTTTGGGCCATGGGCGTCACCCAACACGCTCACGGCACCGACAATGTGCGCTGCTTGATCAGCCTGTGCATGCTGACCGGGCAGATCGGCCGACCCGGCACCGGGCTGCACCCGCTACGGGGTCAGAACAACGTACAGGGCGCGTCCGATGCGGGCCTCATTCCCATGTGCTATCCCGACTACCAGAAGGTGAGCGAGTCTGCGGCGCAGGCCAAGTTTGAAGCGGCCTGGGGCATGGCGCTGGACGCCGAGCCGGGTTTGACCACAGTGGAGATGATGCAGGCGGCCAGTGACGGCGCGCTGAAGGGGTTGATGATCATGGGGGAGAATCCGGCGATGTCGGATCCGGATCTGAACCACACCCGCGCGGCGTTGACCCAACTAGAGCATCTGGTGGTTCAGGATATCTTCCTGACCGAAACGGCGGCGCTGGCAGACGTTATTCTGCCCGCGTCGGCGTTTGCCGAGAAAGACGGCAGTTTCACCAACACCGATCGTTTGGTGCAGTTGGGCCGCCAGGTATTGGCCCCACCGGGTGAGGCGCGGCAGGACTGGCAACTGTTGCAGATCCTGGCTCAGGGGCTCGGCCTGGATTGGGATTATCAAGGTCCAGCGGAGATCTACACCGAGATGCAACCGCTGATGCCGAGCTTAAGTGGCATTCCTTACGCGCGTCTGGCGGAGGCGCGCGCGGTCACCTATCCGGCGGCGGATCCTCACACGCCGGATCAGCCGGTGCTGTTTACCGAGCGGTTTAACACGCCCAGTGGCAAGGCCCGCCTGGTCCCGGCGCCGCTGCCGGTGTCATTGGAACCCTGTGATGACGATTATCCCTTTACCCTGATCACCGGCCGTCAGTTGGCCCATTGGCATACCGGCACCATGACGCGGCGCTCGCGAGTACTCGATGCGATTGAGCCCGAGCCAGTGGTGGGGATCCACCGGGAAGATCTGGATCGACTGGGACTGGAGGTGGATCAGCGGATCACCCTGGTGTCGCGACGGGGCCAGCTGCAGGCCCGGTTGCGTCTGTCGAACCGATTGCGATCTGGGGATCTGTTTATGCCTTTTAGCTTCCATGAAGCGGCGGCAAATTTATTAACCCGGGACGATTTGGATCCCAGTGCGAAAATCGCCGCGCTGAAAACCTGTGCAGTAAAAATTCGCCTTTAATCGGGCTTAGCTTTGCCAGAAACAAGGGAGATCTGAGGATCTCCCTTTTTGTTCTTGTGGCATTTCGCAAGGATGCAGGGGGCTGTCGCCAAGAGAGAAAGCGCTTTCAGCTTGTTGTCTTAGTTATTTTTTTTGTTCTGCCGTAGAATTTAGAGATCAAGTAAAACAACGAGTTAAGAGGTTGTATTAAAGTGTTTTCACAAGGTAGTCCGAACGGACGATGTTGCTATTGGGGCCCCTCTCTAGGTTAGCCAACAGAGCCAAAACCACTATCACAAGTGAAACAACTCCACCTGCTTACATGGAAGTACACTGCAGTGCATTCGCATCAATCATTTGATCATTCAGCGACGATCAATATTGAGGAAAAGTGTCATTAACAGGGTAAGCCGTAATTACAAAAACTCTATCCAGGGAAAATGAGGTTAACTATGACACCAAATGTGGATCGACAGCGTAAAACGCTCAGCCGTTTCTCTCCACTGGCACTGGCCATTACATCAGCATTGGTGTTGGGGGGCGCACCCGCCATGGCCGCCGACGCCGACGGTGAAGGGGCGAGTACCGGGGGTATTGAGCGCATCACCGTAACCTCTCAGCGTCGGGAAAAGCCGCTGCAAGAAACCCCGGTGGCGGTATCGGCCTTTGATGACAGTGCGATTGAGGCATTGGGCATCGAAGATCTGACCGATGCCAGTGCCTATGCGCCTAACGTGGTGCTCAAGCGTACCTTTGGCAGTTCCTTTAACGTGGCGATGAACATCCGCGGTAACTCGACCTCGGAGCCGTCGCTGGCGGTCGATCCCAAGGTGGGGATGTACCTGGATGGCGTCTACCTGGCCCGCAGTGCCGGTGCGGTGATGGACATTGTTGATCTGGAGCGGATGGAGATCATGCGGGGTCCGCAGGGCACCTTGTGGGGAAGAAACACTACAGGTGGCGCGGTATCGATGACCTCGCAAAAGCCACTGGGCGAATTTGCTTTCAAGCAACAGCTGACCTTCGGTAATTTTGGTCGCTTTAAATCTATCACCTCGGTGGACACGCCAATGTTGGGCGATCTCTCCGCCAAGTTTACCTACATGAAGAAACAGTGGGATGGCTGGGCCGAGAACACCTACGAATTTGCGCAGGAGAAGGAGTTGGGCGCGGAAGACATCGATGCTTTCCGGGTTGCGCTGCGCTACGACGCCACCGATAACATCGTTATTGATTATGCCTACGATCTCAGCGATGGCTGGGGCGTAGCCTCGCCGATGCAGGCGGAGAACGTGGATCCTCAAGTGGCCGCGGCACCGTTTGGCATGTTTATGCGGGTCAGCGATTTGATGGTGGGGAATATGAACCCCTACGATTTTGGCAACCCTTTCTATCAGATGGCGCAGACAACCGCAGGCGGTGCCGGGCGTCCCGAAAAGATCGCACTGGACAGTGAGGGTCGTGAAGACATAAAGATCCAAGGCCACAGCCTGAACATCGCCTGGGATCTCAGCCCTGCGGTGACCCTGCGCTCCATCTCCTCCTATAGAAGCTACGATTCGGATCGCAGCGGCGGCACCGACACCGATGGCGGCGCCTATTTCGGCATGATGGGTAACCCTATCCCGGCGTTTGTGTCTGTAGGGGCTAAGGAGCAGGATCAGTGGTCACAAGAGTTCCAACTGGTGGGCGCTGCGATGGAAGGCAAGCTGAATTACGTTGCCGGTTTGTACTACTTCAGTGAGGAGGGTTCGGAGAACAATCCTTGGGGGATCACGGTACCTACTGGCGCAGTACCCGCATCGGCTCAGCTGGGTGGCATGTTTGGGGTGCCTGCCGGCACACCTATCCCTACGCTCCTACTGGTGGATACCTGGGGCAACTTCTATAACATTCAGAGTGATGCGGCGGCGGCTTACGCCCAGGTGAACTACCAGCTGACCGATCAGTGGGGTTTAACGGCCGGTATACGTTACAGCTACGATGAAAAAGAGCTGACTCTGACGGCGAACGACCCGCTGCTGCAAGCGGATATGTCGAGTAAGGAGGATTGGAGTGAGGTCACCACCACCTTCATTGTCGACTATATGCCCACAGACGATCTGAACTTCTACGCTAAGTATGCGGAAGGTTATGCGGCGGGGATCTTTAATCCAGGCACCAAGGATCTCGGGGCTTTCTTTAGCGGCATGCAGACTGGTGATTTCAGTGGTGTCTTTGCTGGCACTTTTTCACCGGCGGATCCTGAGCGGACCGACAGCTATGAGCTGGGTATGAAGTCGATGTGGGCGGATGATCGTCTGCAGCTGAACGTGGCGGTGTTCTATAACGACAACTCGAACCTTCAGGTGACCGAATTTCGCGATAACGTCCGCTTGATGCTCAACTCCGGCAGTTCCACCTCCCGTGGTGTCGAGCTGGAGATGGTGGCCAATCCGTTTGCGAATCTGTTCATTAACGGCAGTTACGGTTATTACAAAACGGAAAATGACTCCAGTGAGTTTGACTTCGAACCCAATGATTCGGCGTCACTCGGTGTCTCCTACGAGTGGGAACTGGGCAAGCTGGGTTATCTGAACGCGCGGGTTGATTACACCTACTTAAGCGATCAGTACTTCAACTTCGACTTGGCCAATCCACTGATGGAGGAAGCATACGGCTTGGTCAACGCCCGTGTTCAACTGTCTGAGGTTAAGGCGCTTAACGGGAACCTGAAGTTTGCCGCCTGGGGACGTAACCTGACCGACGAGGAATACCGAGTCTACGGCGCCCAATTTGCGGTATACCAAGGTTACAACTGGGGCGATCCCCGCACCTATGGCATCGATGTAACCTACGAGTTTTAAGCCTTGCGGTTGTACTGAAAAGGGCGCCGAGAGGCGCCCTTTTTTCCAATAAAAAAGAGGCACGGCTTTTCTCTAATTGGTTGAGTTCAAATGAAGGCGCAGCGAGGCTATTTGGCGCTATCACCTCAGCAAGTGGAATTTAATTTCAGACATTGGCCAGTTGCTGGAGGTTTCGTTTATATATTGGTGCAATTTGATGGGGAGTGACTATTTGTGTCAGTCGGATGGCCGCGTAAGACGGTTTTCTGGTAGATAAATCGGGGGTTAGACTTTGGTCGATTTTGATTTTTATTAGATTGCTATATAGGAAAGACCTGTTTAAAAACAATGCATTAAAAATTTACGTGTTATTTGATTTTGGCTTAGTCCAAATGAGTGATGTTGCCAGAGGCCGGCCTATTTAAATTAGCGTTAAGTCACGAACATAATCCAAATAGTGACGGGCGTTCAGGTTGTGGCCCATTCGGTTTCAGCCTGATGTCTATAACGATAACAGGAAGAGAGGCCGAACATGTCAGTAAAGGATTTACAGCAAACTAAAATGATCCCGCGGTTAACGACATTGGCGGTGGCTGTGGTCTCCGTTTTATCCACCTCCGCCATCCAAGCAGCGGATGCTGAAGAGAAAAATAGCGGTATCGAGCGCATCAATGTCACCTCCCAGCGCACGGCCAAACCCCTGCAGGAAACACCGGTGGCGGTCTCTGCATTCGATGAGAGCATGATCCAGGATCTGGGTATCGAGAATGTCGCTGACGCCGGCGCTTATGCCCCTAACGTGGTGATGAAGCCGACCTTGGGCAGTGCCTTTAACATTGCGATGAACATTCGTGGTAACTCGACCGCAGAACCTTCTCTGGCGGTGGATCCTAAAGTCGGTGTCTATCTGGATGGCGTTTACATTGCGCGTAATGCCGGGGCCGTCTTCGATATTGTTGATCTGGAACGTATCGAGATCATGCGGGGCCCACAGGGCACCTTGTGGGGTAAGAACACCACGGGCGGTGCGGTGACCATGGAAACCAAAAAGCCGCTGGGTGAGTTTGCGTTTAAGCAGCAGTTTACTGTCGGCAGCTTTGGTGAGAAGAAGTCCATCACTTCTATCGACACCCCGATGCTGGGCGATCTCTCTGCCCGCTTTACCTATATGTATAAAGATCGTGAAGGTTGGGCCACCAACCACTTCCCCGGTTCGACTGGCAAAGATCTGGGCAGCGAACGCGCCGATGCCTTCCGCGCGGCCCTGCGTTATGACGGTTTCGACAGTGTCGGGATCGATTACTCGTTTGATTACACCGACGGTGAAGCCGTCGCGCCAGCGCTGCAGATCGCGACCGTGGAGCCATCCATCGTGAACCCGGCAACCCCGTTGTTTGTCGGTGGCCTGCAAGGGCGCATGTACTTGGGTAACCCGTTTGCCCAGATGGCGGATCTCGCCGAGCCGAACAAGCGGGTGGAAGATTTTAATTTGGCTAACCAGGGCCGCGAATTTGTCGACATCTATGGTCACAACTTGACCATGACCTGGGACGTCAATGACGCCATTCAGTTGAAGTCCATCACTGGCTACCGAGCCTACAAAGCGGACGTCAGCGAAGGTCTGAATACCGATGGCGGGGCGTATTATTCCAGTCCGGTCTTGGGTTTTGAGGGACAAGTGCCGACCCTGGGGGATCCGGAATTATTGCCCATCTTTAAGACCGTCAACCAAAAGGAGCAGGATCAGATCTCTCAAGAGTTCCAGATTGTCGGTGCCGCGTTTGAAAGCAAGCTGAACTATGTCGCGGGTCTCTATTATTTCAAGGAAGAGGGCCAAGAAAACAACCCATGGGAGATGATGCTCAACCTCGATGCGCAGACGTTGGATTACATTCTGGGTTTGGGCGGGGTTGAACCTGGCAGTTTTCCGACGGGAGCAAACTTCCTGGCACAAGATTGGGGGGTTTTCTACAAGACCACCAGCGAAGCGCAAGCCGCTTATGCGCAGTTAAACTACCAGGCCACCGATAAGTTGGGGCTGACGGCGGGGATCCGCTACTCCAAAGACACTAAAGAGCTGATTTTGGTTTCTGAGTGGGATCCTCAGTTGGATGAAGATATGAGCGCCGAGCGTGACTGGTCGAAAGTGACCACCACCTTCATCGTTGATTATCAGTTTAATAATGATCTCGGTGTCTACGCTAAGTACGCGCAGGGTTATGCTGCGGGGATCTTCAATCCCGGAACGGTCAGCCGCTTTGGCGCACTGTTGGGAGGCCCGGCGGATCATGCTCCGGCGTTGGTGGCGGCGGATCCAGAGGATACCGATTCTTACGAACTGGGTCTGAAGTCAATGTGGTTTGATGACCGCTTGCAATTTAACGTTGCTGCGTTCTACAACGACAATACCAACCTGCAGGTGACGGATTTTGTTAATGGCATTCGTGTCGCGACCAACTCAGGTGAATCCGAGACTAAGGGTGTGGAAGTGGAATTTGTCGCCAACCCGGTGGCCAGTATGTTTATCAATGGTTCATACGGTTACCTGAAAACCGAAAATGACACGGCGGTGACACCAGAAGACTCAGAAGGAACCGGTGCCCTTGGCGTTTCCTATGAGTGGCAACTGGGTAATTTCGGCTATCTCAATGCCCGTCTGGATGCGCTGTATCAGGGTGAGCAGGGCTTCTCTGCTGCGGATCCACTGCTTAAGTCGGATTCCTACACGCTGCTCAATGGTCGAGTGTCTCTGTATGACGTGAAAGCGCTTAACGGGATGCTTAAGTTCTCCGCGTGGGGACGTAACCTGACCGACGAAGAATACATCGTACACGGTGCCAACTTTAGTACATACCGTGGCTACACCTGGGGCGACCCACGCAGCTTTGGTCTGGACGTGACTTACGAGTTCTAAGTCAGTGAGATTAAATTAAGGCAAAGAAAGCGGCGAACTCGATGAGTTCGCGGCTTTTATCTTGTTCTGCCCGGTCGGATCAGTACACTTCGCGGTGATCCTAACTGACAAGACAGATAAAAACACCATGAGAGCCCTTACCACTGTTTCCGCGGGTCTGGCCCTGAGCCTAGCCGCTGCCCTTCCTGCCGCCGCCTTTAGTTTTGATGCCCACGTCATTGGTGCTGAGCACAGTTTCCGCATGCTGCCAGCCCAGTTGCAGAAAACCTACGAAGCCGAAGCCCAGGCGCTACTGGCTCTAATCGACGACGAAGAGATGCTGCAGTATCTCAACCGTTACGACGCGTCGGCGTTTGCCCGTATCAGCATCCTGCCTGATCTATTGCGCCGCACTGAGTTGCCGGACACCTTTGCCCTGTTTGGCCAGACGATGCCCGACAGCATTGCCGCCTTGCCGGAAAAGGCGGGCAGCATGGGCCACTATATCAACATTGGCTATGTGCCGGGTGAGTCCGCCAACGACAGCAGCATCCGGGTACCGAACGTCACCACGGTATTGCCGGCGTTTAAAGCGGCTTTGCCTGAGGTGGAAGGGGTTCAGCGCGCGATCGTCAACGCCTACATTACCCATCTGGTGTTTGATGCGACCCAGCCGATGCACGCCATTGCCTGGATCAACGAAGATTACCCGGCTGGCGATCTGGGCGGCAACGCGACTTGCTTCCAGCCTGACCCTATCCAAGGCGGCTGTGCCCGCAACCTGCACTCCCTGTTTGATTCGCTGGCGGGCTGGACCGTGTCCTACCGCTTGGGCATGAGCATGGATGACGCGATCGCCGAGATCGCGGCCAGCGAAACCCCGGCAGATCAGAGCCGCAGCTACCTGCCGATCGCGCAGTTGTCGCAAGAGTCCAGCCAATACGCCGAAGGGATCTATGGCCCGGTATTGAACGGCCCGATCGAGAGCAAAGCGGAGCGTGAGGCCTACCAGCAGCAGTGGCAGCCGATCATGAAGGGACGCCTGAACCTGGCGGCGCACCGCCTGGCGGATCTCCACGTTCAGCGTCTGTGAGCCGATAGTCTCCACCCATTAAGCCCTCGCCCGAAGCGAGGGCTTTTGCCAACGGTGCCCTAAATAAGACTAACTTCATCAGATATTTCGCCATTCAGCGGAATGAACAAAGCCTTAATGCGGCGTTAGCTCATCAGGCTTATTCATCTCAATGTATGTCGTTCTGATCCCTCAGAGAGTGATTTGTCGGGTCTGCTCGGCCTTTGCAGAGGCGATGAGGATTGGTCTAGGGGTAGTTTCGTGTTGGCGATCGCCAGAATGTCTGCAGGCCTGATGCTAACGGGACAGGCAATGCCTGCCCCGCTCAACGCGCTGTGCGCTCAAAGCTCAACTTGGGTCTTATCGAAGGCGGCTGGGTCGAAATCCCCATCCATGCCATACCACTCCAGTTGTTCTTCCTCGTCCTCATTCAGCCTTTTACGGCGGCGCAGGGCCAGTAGGTTTTGATAGCCCCAGATCCCACCGCAATCCTCCGGCGGACAGGCACCCCGGCCGGCGGTGACTTTCGGCGTACGGCAATCTTTACTCTGGATCTTCTCTAGCGTGATCGCATGCTGCCAATGATCACCAAAATCATAAAGATAACCAATGCTATCACCGGGTTCGTTTAATAACGCCATTAGCGGGATCTCATCCAGCGCTACATCTTCATCCAACATGCCTTGGGATGTCTGAAAGGCAAACAGATGGGCATGTTCCCAGCCCATTACCCGCTGCAGCAGAGAGTGGAATGAGGCCATATGCACTGCGCCGGAGACGGTAAAGCGGCGCCAGATCTTGGGTTTGCTGTCGAGCAGTTCGACTTTGATGACATAGCCTTTGGGAGCGCTTATATCGCCTTGCAACTTGTCGGCGAAGGTCGCTTGACGTTGCCACTCTAGGCTGTGTTCGGCCAGATGATCAAACAGCGGGAAGGACTTACGGCCGATCTCACCTAGCTGCAGTACATAAGCAGCCCCCAAATACCACTGCGGCTGAAGATGAGTTAGCGTCGCTTTTTCTCCAGCAAAGTGGGCGATCAGCGCATTCATGCCGAGGCTATCGATGTATTGCTGGGGCTGTGCCAGATAGTGATGATCTCGCACTTGCTTCTGTTTGTTGAGACCCGGCGCGATCTCGTCTACGACCCAGTCGATGGTGTGTGGCGTATTCAGCAGCATCTTACTGCCTTTACGAAAGCGTTCTAGTTCGTCCGTTGACAGGGGCTGGAGTTGGCAGACATCGCGGATCCGATCCAGCGTCATCGCCTGTGGCTCCAGCCAATGATGCGGCAGGTGCGCTAACATCGGCAGCGCGTCCAGCCCCAATGGTTCCGGGCCATGCAATTGCGTGTGCAGTGCCCAAGGCAAAAGGTGCGCCAGTAGTAATGGGTCGCAAGGAATGGCTCGCATTTCACTGCGCAGGCGTTGGGTCAGTTGATCGATCTGGTTTGGATCGAGGTCGGCATGGAAATAGGCGTCGATCAAGCCAAGGCCCAGACGGAACACGCCCCCAAATTGATGGTGTTGGTTTCCGAGCTTGAGGGTACCGGAGAACATCATGGCTTGATTGCCATCGATAAAGCAGGCATGTAGCGATTCGACCCGCCCCGGAACGCTGGCTTTTACATGCTTCATTGCCTGTTTTTGCCACGCTGAAAGATGTTTTTGAACAGTGTCACCACCAAAGCGTCGGATCAACATCAGGTACTGGCTGTTCGTCAGTTGCTTCCATTTTTTTGGCGGCACGTGATTGAGTACAGAAATGGCTGCGTTGGAAACGGCCGGTTCGTGGTGCAGCGTGCAGATCAGCAACGCTTCAATCGCCCAAGGGTAGGTGAGCAGTTGGCCGAAGATTGCTTCGATCCCTTGCTCAGGAAACATCGCCAATTCGTTGGCGGCTACCGAGACAAAGTGATGGCCGGAGGTGATCTGCTCTTGCCGGATCATTTCGTTGAGGAATTGGTTGATCCCCGCCAGATGGCTGTCCAGATCCTGCGGCTGATCCTCGCTTTCGGCGAGCGTCTTATTCTGACGCTGTTCCAGTTCACGCAGTGCCTGCGGCGGGAGAGTAAAACGGTAGGCTCGCAAGATGGAGAACAGCTGATAGGCGAAATCTATGTTTAGCTCCGGCTCATCGACATCGATGTGGCAGGCTGACGCGAGTGCCTCCAATAGATCTGGGTCTTGATGACCACGCAGGTAGATCCGCGTTTCACTGACCATCAGCTCGACGTATTGCAGATAGCGTTCCCCCCATTTCTGCTCCAGTGCTTTGGACAGGATCAGGCCAAACTGCAGGGCATAGAGCAAGGTTTGAGGAGAGGACAGCAGCGCTTGTTGGGCTGGCGTCAAGGCATCGATGGGGGTGTCGTCTTCGGCGAGCTGGCACAACAGTGACAGTTCTATAGGGAAATCATCATTCATCGGCACAGTGGAGCAAGTAGTGTTAAAAATATTCGATAGATTAGCATCTTGGTACTTCGAAACGAACAATTTAGGGGGCTAAATTAGCGCAGGTTAGCGTCTAAATTTTCAGTATGGCGACGGCTGATGACCCCGGTGTTTTACACATGTTTCTGAGTTGACTGTTGGCCGCTTTGCTAGCTTGAACCTCAACCGATGGCGTCGATCTCTTGTAGCTATTGGTGTCGCGCTGGCGCGCGGCCGATCGATCGTTAGCCCCCAATGCTCGGCGCGGTACTGGGGGAGCGACGAGCAGCGTTGCCTTCAAGCGTCGCGAAGCGCTCAATTCGTTGATTGTATTGAGTATATTTTCCGGGCACGAAAAGGCTGTTGGTAAATGTTCCCCGGTTGATCGATTCACTGTCACACTTAACTAAGGGTCAATGGATCCTGGTGAAAAGTGAGGGCGGTATGTTCCAAGTAACCTGTTACGGCGCGGCGGGCGAGGTCACCGGCTCGCGCCATCTGTTGGAGATCGGTGAGCACCGGTTGCTGCTGGATTGTGGCATGCATCAAGGGCGGGATCTGGCCAAGCATCTGCGCCGGGATACACTGCCGTTTAAGGCGCGGCAATTGGATGCGGTGATCTTGTCTCATGCGCACCTGGATCACTCCGGTGCGCTGCCGCGCTTGTTGCGTAAGGGCTATCGAGGGCCGATCTACTGCACCGGTGCCACGCTGAATCTGCTGGCGGTGATGCTACGCGATGCCTGCGATCTGTATCTGCGGGATCTGGAGCGGGACAATCTGGTGCGCCGGCGCAAAGCGCAAAAGCCGCAAGCGCCGGTGTACACCATGGAGGATGTGCTGGCGGTGCTGGAGGCGTGTGTGGTGCTGCCCTATGCCCAGCCGGCCGAGATCAAACCGGGTGTGACGTTGACCCTGCTCGACGCCGGTCACATCTTAGGCGCCGCGGTGGTGCATGTTAAGGCCAGTGTTGAGGGCGAAACCAAGACACTGCTGTTCTCCGGTGACATCGGCAACAGCGATTCGCCGCTGATGCGCGATCCCGCCCCGGTGCCCGCCGCCGATGTGGTGATGATGGAGAGCACCTACGGCGATCGTAATCATCGAAATTACCAGCAAACCATCGAGGAGTTTGAGCAACTGCTGCGAGCGGCCAAGGGCGGCGTGGTGTTGATCCCCGCCTTTGCGGTGGGGCGGACCCAGGAGATCTTGTTCCAACTTGGCCTGATGTATCATCAGGGCAAACTCGAAGGCTGGCACGTGGTGCTCGACAGCCCGATGGCGATCGAGGTGACCCAGATCTACGATCAATGGTTGGAGCTGTTTGATCCGGAGGATCTGGCCTGGCTTAACGCCAAAGAGAGCCCCACCCTCGAAGCGTTTCTGCCCTGTTTGCACCTCACCCCAAGGCCGGAAGACTCCTCCGGTTTGAACCGGATCGACAAGGGATTGATCATCATCGCTGGCAGTGGCATGTGTAACGGCGGCCGCATCGTTCACCATTTTAAGCACCGGATCTGGAAAGAGAAGACGCAGATCTTGTTCAGCGGATTTCAGGCCCGCGGCACCTTGGGCCGGATGCTTGTTGAAGGCGAGCCGTTCATTAAGCTGTTTGGTCAGCGCTATGCGGTGCGCGCCCAGATCCACACTCTCGGCGGCTTTTCCGCCCACGCCGATCAGGCGCAACTGATGCGTTGGTTGGCTGCGGTGCCTGGCCAGCCCAAGGTTTTGCT
This sequence comes from Ferrimonas pelagia, assembly GCF_039543565.1. Lineage (NCBI taxonomy): Bacteria > Pseudomonadati > Pseudomonadota > Gammaproteobacteria > Alteromonadales > Ferrimonadaceae > Ferrimonas > Ferrimonas pelagia. The sequence goes on from NZ_BAABJZ010000015.1 coordinate 39,326, forward strand.
GGTGCATGGTGAAGCCGAGGCGCAACGGGTGCTCAAAGCCAAGATAGAGCGGGAGCTGGGACTGGGCGTGACCGTGCCGGAGCAGGCACAAACCTTGGCGCTATAAAGGGAAATGTAGCGGTGTTGCTAACATTGCCTCATGTGCGACTTTACCCGTGTTTCCGCTGGACAGTTTTTGCTATCCTCGCGCTACTAACGTTTTGTCGAGCGACACCATGAAACATCAAATTGTTCCAGTGACGCCGTTTCAGCAGAATTGCTCGCTGATCTGGTGTGAAGAAAGCAAGCAAGCGGCGGTGGTTGATCCCGGTGGTGACATCGAGCGGATCCTGGCGGCGGCCGAGGCCAATGGCGTGACCATCGAGCAGATCTGGCTGACCCATGGTCACATTGATCATGTCGGCGGCGCGACGGCACTGGCCGAACGATTGGGCATTGAGATCATCGGCCCGCACAAAGCCGATAATTTCTGGCTGGACTCGTTGGGTAATCAGTCGCAGATGTTTGGCTTTCCAATGATGGCGGCCTTTACCCCGGCCCGCTATTTGGAAGAGGGCGATGTCCTCAGTCTGGGCAAGGAGCGGTTTGAAGTGCTGCATACGCCGGGTCATACCCCAGGCCACGTGGTGCTGTTCCACCGCGGCGAGAAATTGGCGTTTGTCGGCGATGTGCTGTTCCATGGCTCTATTGGCCGGACTGACTTTCCGATGTCCGATCACCAGGATCTGATCCGCTCCATTACCCAGAAGTTGTGGCCCTTGGGCAATGACGTCAGCTTTGTGCCAGGCCATGGGCCCGGTGCCACGTTCGGCGATGAGCGTCGTGCCAACCCGTTTGTCGCAGACTCGGTGCTGCAGGGGTAGTTGATGACAAAGACAATGAAGGGCCTGCTGTGGAGCTTGGCCTTGGGGCTGAGTGCGCCCTTGATGGCGCTGGAAATCGGCCAGCCGTTGCCCTATTTGACGCTCGACGACCAACACGGTGACGCCCACAGCGTGGGGCATGAGCTGAGTGTTATGTTGTTTACCCGCGATAAGGCCGGCAGCGATGTGGCCAGCGGTGCTCTCGCTGGCATTGAGCAAAGCCGTTTGGAGCAAGCCGGGATCGTGTACGTGGCCGATACCAGCGTCATGCCGGCGTTGATCACCCGGATGTTTGCGCTGCCAAAGATGAAGAAGCAGAGCTTTTTGACCCTGATGGATAGCCAGGGCTCGGCCACCGCCACCCTGCCGTTTGAAGACGGCAAGGTCAGTGTGCTGGGGTTTGAAGGCGGCGCATTGACCCAGGTGAGCCATCTGGATGATGCCAAGCAGCTTAAACAGGTGCTGGGACTGTAACCTCGCGTCCTATTGCATAAAGAGCCGGGCAACTGCCCGGCTCTTTTGTGTCTGATGGTTGGGGAAATTGTGGTCGCTAGGGAGGAGTGTGGGCAAAGCGTTATACCAATGCGCTACAACAGCGCGCTACAACGGCTCGCTACAACAGCGCGCGGCGGTGTAATTCCTGCTCAAGGGCGCGCTGCGCCTGCTCTAGCGCCAAGCCCTCTTGGCCCAGCGTCAGTTCAGAATCGAAGGACTTACCCGGCTGGACCAGCTTCCAAAGGGACACAGCGCCGAGGAGGGTGGCGATCAGGTACATTTGCAAGACGCAAAAGGCCAGGGATAAGGTGGCCATTTGGAGGTATTTTCCCCAACGACGCTGTTTTAGGGCGCTGAAGTCGCGTCGGATCTGCTCTTCGCGGCCCAGCAGCGTTTCGTATTGGCGGATCAGTGTGGCGTCCGTTTGATTTTGGTAAGACATTGAATTCATAGCTTGTTGGGATGCGTATCTGTAACAGTGAGCAACGATCGGTGCATGTCATCGCTGATTGGCTGAGAAGTCTATGCTGGTGACATGTCATTTGTATTACGGTCGGTCATAACCATAAACGCTGAAGCTGAGTATAGGGGGATGCGCGACTTTAAATAAACGTAGGGTGTATTCGGCTTACGCATTTATTCTTTTTATTCTCGGGGTTGCATTTTCTTTTGTTAACAGCACGGCATCTTTGCCACGGCGTAATATATAGGATGGTTGCAAGTCGATATAAACCGATAGGAATAAAATGAAGCAATTGGTGCGATCCATTCTGCTCACCACGATGCTGGCGGGAATTACGGCGCCAGCATTGGCTGAGCGCCATACCCGAGTGATTAATGACCAGTGGCAGTTTCGCTACGGCTATGATGTCACCGGGCATGGGGCCGCTAAGGTGCAGCTGCCACACACTTGGAATCAAAAAGACGCCTTAGGGGGAAATTGGGACTATTATCGCGGCATAGGCAATTACGAACGGAAGTTAATTGCGCCGCAGAGTTGGCAAGATAAACGGGTGGTGTTGCGCTTTCTTGGTGTGAATACTGTGTCTAATCTATTTGTGAATGGAAAACACGTGGGGGAGCATCGGGGCGGATATTCGGCTTTTGCGTTTGATATTTCTGACTACCTTATTTGGGATCAGGAAAATACCCTACAGATGCGGGTTAATAATGCCGCGCAATTGGATGTGATGCCGCTGGTTGGCGATTTCAATATGTATGGCGGGATCTACCGCGATGTCAAACTGATCGTAACGGAGCAGGACAGTATTTCCTTGCTCGACTATGGCTCGAAAGGGGTGTATCTGTTTCAGGACTCGGTGTCGGCCGAGCGAGCGGAGATCCGTGCTCGCGTACTGACGTTGGGAGCGCAAGATAAACAGCTGCGCCTGACGGTGGAAGACGCAGAGGGTCAGGCGGTGTTACGGCGGGAGATCGACGTCGCTGGCGGTGAGCAGCAAAGTGAGCTGCGCTTTGCCCTGGATCAACCGCGATTGTGGCAGGGACAGAAGGATCCCTACCTGTATCGCGTGCGGGTGGAGGTGCTGCACAACCAACGGGTGTTGGATACGGTAACCCAGCCACTTGGGCTGCGCTCGGTGCGGTTTGATCCCCAGCAGGGCTTTTTCCTTAACGGCGAGCGGCTAAAGCTGCGCGGAGTGAATCGACATCAAGATCGACCTGAGCTGGGCAATGCCCTCTCTCGCCATCACCACCGGGAAGATCTGGATATCATCGAAGAGATGGGCGCCAATGCGGTGCGCTTGTCCCATTACCCGCATGATCCTTATGTCTATGAGGAGCTGGATCGTCGCGGCTTGCTGGCTTGGAGTGAGATCCCCTTTGTGGGACCGGGTGGCTATCTGGATAAGGGCTTTGTCGACAGTGACAGCTTTAAAACCAATGGCCGCGAGCAGTTGATCGCGATGATCCGGCAAAATCTCAATCATCCTTCGGTGATCCTGTGGGGCATTTTCAATGAGCTGAAGCAGCAAGGGGACGATCCGCTGGCCTATGTGGGTGAGTTGCAGGCGCTGGCTCGGGCGGAGGATCCAACCCGGGCAACCGCAGCGGCCAGTAACCAGAGCGGCAGTCCGCTGGATCGGATCACCGATGTGATGGCCTGGAATAAGTACGACGGCTGGTACGGCGGCGCGCCGGAAACCATTGCTCAGTGGGCGGACCGGACCCATCAGGCGTTTGCCGATACGCCCATTGGGATCAGCGAGTATGGCGCGGGCGCCAGCTTGTGGCATCAGCAACAAGCGCTTGAGCGGCCCAAACCGGTGAGCTACTGGCACCCAGAAAACTGGCAGACCCATTACCATGAGATCTATTGGCCGGTGATCGATCAGCGTGATTTCCTGTGGGGCACCTTCGTCTGGAACATGTTTGATTTTGGCGCGGCGCATCGCACCGAAGGCGAAGTGAATGGCAAGAACGATAAGGGCTTGGTGTCGTTTGATCGCAAGGAGCGCAAAGACGCTTTCTTCTTCTATCAGGCCAACTGGTCGAGTGAGCCGATGCTGCATATCGCCGAGAAGCGTTTTGAGCGGCGTGAGCAGGCGGCGCAGCGGATCAAGGTGTACAGCAATGAGGGGGCCGTCACTTTGCATCTGAATGGCGAAGTGGTGGGGCACAGCGAAGCGGCGGACTACGGTCGCCATTACTTTGATGTCCAGCTAAAGCCGGGGCGCAATCAACTTGAGGTGCACAGCGCTGGGGACTTGACGGATCAGCTAATGATCCAGTTTGAGCCGGCTGCGGCGTTATAGCGAGGCGCGAGCGAAAAGAAGAAGCCCGGCGATCTGTCCGGGCTTTTTTCGCGGTGAATGCAGCGACGCTGCTGGGATCAGCGCCCGCCGTACTGAGCCGGTTGCTCGGCAAAGTAGTTGTTGTGCGTGCGGAAGAAGTCCATGCCGAGATGCTCATCCATTGCTGCCAGGCCAAACAGCATGGAGGAGTAGTCGACCGCCTGAATGGCGTTGGCGCGCCACTCGGGCTCGAGCAGGCTGTAACGCCACAGCACGGTGCTGCCATCCTTGAGCTGATAGGTGGCCAGTTGGCGCTCGTCGCGGTACATGGCGAGCAGATCGTCTTTGGCGTGCTCGGAGTAGGGCAGGAAGCCGGCGACGATGTGGGGGGTGACCACGTGGAAGTCGTGCTTGGTGCGTTTGCCGTCCAGAGTGATCCGATCAACACAGTAGCCGCGCTGACAAGCCCCGGCGCCGCTGCCCCATTCGTAGCTGCGCTGGCCCCAGTCACGATCCTGCCACCAAGTGTAGTCGGCCTTAGCGGCGTTGCTGATGGCCTGCTGGTATTCATCGGAGCTGGCGAAGTGATGCACTAGGAAGTTGTTGAACTGGTGGTTGAACATCGACACGAACCAGTTGCGGCTCTCGGATGGCACTTCGATCCCGCGGTAATTGGCTTTGGCCACGGTGTCGGTGTTGGCGTACCAGGTGTTCCAGAGCTGAATGGCTGGGTGATCTGCGCCGTAGCCGCGCTCCTGAGCCTGTTGGTAGGCCAGGTTGGCCACGATCATATATTCGTTGTAGGCCTTGGTGCGATGCTGTTTGAAGCTGCCGTCGGCGTGGGTCGCGAGCCAGATCAGCCCTTCATCGGCGTCGGCGACAAACTGCATCAGATCTGTGGTGGCGAACACCTCATCGGCTAAGGCTGCGATCTCGGCATTGTCGGGCCAGTAGCGTTTGGCGAACAGTGCGCCGGAGATCATGATGGCGCTGTCGATCGGGCTCCAGTCATCGCCAATGGTGGCGCCGGTTTGGGTGTTGTAGAAGTGGATGTAGGTGCCGGACTCGGTGCGGGGGATCTGAATATCGGGATCCTTACCGGCCATTACCTGCAGGGTTTGCAGGGCAAGGGCCTCAGCCCCGGGCTCCCAGCCCATTTTATGGCCGACGGTCAGCGCCACCAAGCCCATGCCGGCGTTGGCGATGGAGCCGCGTACCGACTCTCCTTCGAGGTGGTAGCCATCGAGATAGGTACCATTGTCCTGGCGGATCGCTTGCCAGAATCGGTAGTTATTGCGGAACTGCTCGGCGATGATGTCGCTGTCGCTCATATGAGCCACGTGAGGTGCCACGGGATCGCTTGGCACATCATTAGTCAGGCGTGAACAGCCTTGCAGAGTGAGCGCAACCAAGGCTGCTGTCAGGCTGGCTTTGAGTTTCATGGAATTTTCCTTAAACCTTAACGCAAAGCGCCGATCGGAGAGGAGTCCGATCGGCGCTAGCGGATTAATTACGAGAGTACTGAGGCTGCTGAGGGTTGTAGTAATCGTTGTGGGCGTTGAAGAACGCCATCCCCAGATTCTCATCCAGCGCGGCCAAACCGAACAGCATGGTGGAGTAATCCACCGCCTGAATGGCATTGGCGCGCCAGTCGTGATCCTGATGGCTGTAGCGCCACAATACGGTTTCGCCGTTATCCAACTGATAGTGCGCCAGTTGGCGCTCGTCTCGGTAGATGGCCAGCAGATCGGCACGGGCACGATCGGAGTAGGGCATAAAGCCGGACAGGATGTGCGGCGAGACGATCTGGAAGTCGTTTTTGCCTTTTTGATCCGGCAAGGTCATGCGGTCAACGCAATAACCGCGCTGACAGGCACCGGCGCCGCTGCCCCATTCGTAGCTGCGTTGGCCCCAGTCGCGATCCTGCCACCAGGTAAAGTCTGCCTTGGCGGCATTGGTGATGGCCTGCTGGTACACGGGCTCGGCGGAGAACTCATTGACCAAGTAGTTGTTGAACAGGTAGTTGAATTTGGAGACAAACCAATTCTTGTTCACCCCCAGTACCTCGATGCCTTTATAGGTCGGTTTCGGTACATTCTCGGTGGTGGCGTACCACTTATCCCAGAATCGTTGCGGTGCGGAATCTGGGCCTAAGCCTTGTGCTTCGGCCTGAGCACGGGCAACGGAGGCGACGATCATATATTCATTAAACGCCTTCGTTTTGTTGGGTTTAAAGCTGCCATCGGGGTAGGCGGCCAGGTGAATTTCGCCTCGCTTAACGTCTGCGATAAAGCTGGTGAGATCCGTGCTTTGGAAGATCTCATCCGCCATGGCGGCGATCTTCGCATTCTCCGGCCAGTAGCGTTTGGCAAATAGGGCACCGGAGATCATGATGGCCGAGTCGATGGGGCTCCAGTCGTCGCCGATGGTCTCACCGGTCTGGGTGTTGTAGAAGTGGATATAAGTGCCCCTGGCGTTGCGTGGCACGGAGAAGTCGGGATCGTGTCCGGCCAACATGGTCAGGGTCTTTTCAGCCAGCTGCTCTGCGCCAGGCTCATAGCCCATCTGATGGCCCACAGTCAGGGCGATCAGGCCCATGCCCGCGTTGGCGATGGAGCCGCGATGGGAGGCCTTACCCAGATGGTGGCCATCGTTGTAGGTGCCGTTGTCGTTGCGGATCTGCTGCCAGAACGCGTAGGAGTTGCGGGTCAACTTGGCGATGATCTGGCTGTCACTGAGCGCCGGCTGGATTGCGGTGGCGTCCGGCTGAACCGATGCGGTTGCGGGGGGGGAGGCGTGCGCTGCTGTGCCGGGAAGGGCAGCGGCCAGCCACAGGGCCATCAAGGTTTTTTTCATTATTGTTTATCCAGTTGTGCTTGCGAGGGAACGCACATCGGACGATAACAAATGGCTAAGCCAATGCGGCGCAAAGGCGCCGACATTTACGTTGCTTGACACGGTATTGAGAGGCGCTAAGCGGCCCGATCGTGATTGTGGTGGGAAAGTCTGAGCAGTTCGGTGAACTGGGTTACTACACGGCGGTGCGCAGTAAGCCATAAATAGCGTGATCGACCACCCGGCCATTGAGGGCTTCGGCCCGGCTGATCTCCCCTTCGAGGCGCATGCCTAGGCGCTGACAAACCGCTCGGCTGGACTGGTTCTGGGTCGCGACGTGGATCTCCACTTTTTCCAGCTCAAGACGGGTAAAGGCGATGTCGATCAGGCTGCGACAGCAACGGGTGATGATCCCATGGCCTTGCGCTTTCTGGCCCAGCCAATAGCCGATGGTGGCGACTTTACGTTGATGATCAATGCGATTAAAGCTGATGCAGCCAACGGCGACGCCTCGAAACTTAATGGCACACACCATGCTTTTGCCATCGGCGTAGTCATGCAGTGAGCGGTGAATAAATTGGATAAAGTCCGCTTCGGTGCGGCAATGCGGTGGCCAGGCCAACCATTGGCTGAGGACGTCGCGCTCGGCACTGACCAACTCGGCAAGATGAGGGGCTAGGCCTGCGTGGACCAATTCCAATCGTAACTCTGGCTCTATCTCTATCTGAAACACGGTGGAACTCCCTCTCTGACGGCTTGTGTGATCGCTCAGTCTATCGAGTTTTGCCGCTGGAGATCGCAGCCATGTTCACAAAAAGTCTTTTAATTCAGTAAATAAACAAAAGTATGACGGTAGGTTGCTGTCGGTTGAGCCTAGACTTAGGTGGCCCTTTACCCAGCGGGTGCTTGCTCTCGCTCTCGCTCTCGCTCTCGCTCTCGCTTTAGCTTCAAACTGACAGCTGCTCCTGCCAGCTTGACGCTGCTCTTGAACATAAAAAACCGCCGCACATCCAGAGGATGGCGGCGGTTTTTAGCACAACAAGCCGATTACAGGGCGTAGCTGAAAGACAGCATGACCAAGTGGGCGTTGTAGTTGTGGTTCAGGTTACCCAGAGTGTACAGGTTAACGACGTTGCCATTACCGATGTTATCGATGTTGGCAAAATCGCTGTCCTGATAGCGCTCGTAGCGGTAGTCCAGACGCAGACCCATCTTCTCGGACAGGTCGTAGGTGCTGAACAGATTCACGCTGTGGCTGGTCGCGAAGTAGTCACCGTACTGACCGGTCGAGCCGATGGTCACGGAGGTTTCGCTTTCAGAGTCGCTGTACAGGTAATCTGCACCCACGCTCAGTGCGTCGGTGAACAGGCCACGGTAGACGCTGCCAAAGCCCGCATTGAGGAAGCGGTCTTCGGTTTGGTCGAAGCTGGTACCGGTCTGGAACAGGTTGCGCTGCTCAGACTCGATCCACTGCTGGCCGACGAAGGCGTGCAGGTTCAGCTTGTCGGAAGCGCCCCAGTTCAGGCTGACATCGTAGCCGAAATCATCGGCTTCGATCAGACCGTACTCGCTGTCGCTGTAGTCATCATTGGCGTAGCGAACGGTGGCGTCGATGGACAGGTTAGCCAGCGGAGTGTGGCTTACCTTGAACTCGGCTTCCAGACGGTCGCGATCAGCGATGGTGTAACGACGCAGCAGCACGTTGTCCTCAGAAGAGGTCGCGCGGTTAGCTTCGAACTCAGAGCCGTCACGGCTGCTGTAACCGGCCTTCAGGCCAAAGTTCCAGTTGTCCAGCGCGGTGACACGCAGACGACCCCAGACACCGTGGTCGTTGGTCTCTTCGCGTTCCAGATCGGAGCGCTCAACCTGCTTGTACTCGTAGCCGGCATCCACACGGTAGCCCTGGGCGATGCGGTAGCTGGCACCCAGTTTCGCGGTGTTACGGGTGATGTCGTAACGGGCGTATTCGGTGATGTCACCGGACAGACCGTCAACGCTGATCCCGTTGCCGCCGAACACGTGAGAGTTGTTCTCACGGTCGCTGTAGTCGTAGCTGGCGGTTAGGCGCAGGCCACGAGCGACAGTGGAAGCCACACGGAAGCTGGCATCGGTGGTTTTGACTTCGCCATCAAAGCCGTTGAGCCCGCCGATCTGAACCAGATCGTCGTTTTGGGTCATCTTGCCAGTGACAAAACGACCGGCAAAGTGGGTCCGGCTCAGGCTGTAGTTACCGTTCAATACAACGTGGTAAGCCTCGTTGCTCGGTGCGGTACCCAGTGCAGCCTGTTGGTAACCAAAGTCAAACGCATTGGCCAGGTTGTTGTCGTACTTAGACGCCACATAGGCCGCGCTGGTGTGCCAGTTTTGGCCCGCCAGTTTGGCGCCGGCTTCCCAACGATCCGTGGTGCTGTCGATAGGCGCCGCCACGTTGGCGATGCTGCCGGAGTAGATGGATGCCTTGCGGGCACCGGTCTTGTCTTGGCGTTGGAAGTTGGCGTAGGTGTTCCACAGGTCGCCGCCCAGATCGAAGGCAAAGCCGTAGGTTTCGCGCTTTACTTTCAGATCGTGGCTAACGTCAGCGCCGGTGAGGGCAAAGCCGTCATTGGCAAACGCAAACGGGCTAATGGCACCGTCGTTTTTCCAATGGGTCTGGGTGCCGTAGTTAAAAGCGGCATTGGCCAGACCGGCCTTGCCCGCAGCGAGACGTACCGAGCCGTTCTCGCTGCCCAGCTTGTTGGCATCGATGGCGGCTTGGTAGCCGGTTTCACTGCGGTAGCGGATGTCTGCGTCAACTTCGCCAGCAAAACCGTCGGTATCGCCCAGACGGTTAGCGGCGTGGTTGTCTTGTGCATCCACAAAACCAGCACCAACACTGACTTCACCGTGGTAGCCGTTCACTGGCTCACAGCGCTTACATTCCCACTTGCTGGTATCGACAGCTTCCAGGTTGGCGTTGGCCAGACCGTAGTTGGCCATGGCGGCACCGGAGAAGCTGCTGGCAACCGCCAGAGCGATCAAACCTAAACGAGTTTTCATCTTTAGCTCTCCTTAGCGCTGCAGCTTACTGCCGGCTCGGTCTGGGTGGTTAGAACCGTGCACCTGGGTGTGGCAGTTCAGACAGCTTTGGCCTGCAGTGTGGATGGAGGTGCCATCGCGGTCAGCATTGTGACCTTGGTGACAGTCCAGACACAGTTGCGGGGCACGCTGGGTCAGCATGCCATCGTTAACACTGCCATGCGGGTTGTGACACGCCGCGCAGTTGTCAACAACCGGCTGGTGCTCCCACAGGAACGGACCACGCTTTTCAGCGTGACAGGCGTAGCAGGTGTCGTTCAGGTTGAAGCTGATCAAGTCCGCTTCAGCCATGGAGCCGTGCGGGTTGTGACAGGAAGTACAGGTCATCTCGCCCCATTGCATTGGGTGAGAAGAGCGCTTGTTCATGTCCGCTTTTTCACGGGTGTGACAGCTGGTGCAGGTCTCAACTTCGGTGGCTTTGTCGAGGATCGGATCCTGCGCCACGTGAACCTTGTGACAATCGGCACAAGCCACTTCTTCTAGGTTGTGGGTCGAAGTGTGCCACGCCATCCGCTCTTCGCCCTGGTGACAGGACATGCAGACGCTGTTTTGCTTTTCAGCGGACAGCGGTGCGTCGCCACCGAACACGATCATCGGCTCGGACTTGTTGCGGTGGGTGCCTTGTGGGCCGTGACAGGCTTCACATTGCAGGCCCGCCATTGGGCTCTTGGATTGGTCAGCACGGCCGTGCACGCCATCGAACAACGCCATGACGGTGTCGTTGCGACGGTGACACATCAAACAGCCGTCGGCGCCTTGGCGAGAGTATTTCCCGTCGGCGAACTTGGTGTCGAGGATCTGCTCCATCTCGGCCTGAGGCATCTCGTCCCAGGTTCCGGCTTGGGCCGAGACGGACAGTCCCAGCACCAAAGCGGCCGTGCCAAGCACAGAAGCGATCAGATTCTTTGCATTCATAATGATGCGTTTCCTATCTGTGTTCACAACAAGGGAGGGCTAGCCCTCCCAGGCTTGGTTTAGAACTGGAAAGTCACGGTGTGATCTTCCAGAGTTGGCTTGTGGCAGTAGAAGCAAGATTCGGACTGAGCCTTGTCATCTGCAACCTCACGGTCGGTATTAACCGCCGCACCGGACCATTCTTCCATGTGGTTTTTCAGGGTGATACCACCGATGTCCTTGTCCAGATCGCTGTGACAGGAGATACAGGTGGCAGCGCGAGGCGTGCTGTATAGCGCTTCACCAAAGGCATCGGCACCGGTGTTGATACCAGCCTTGTTCTCGAAGGACGCGAGGTCAAAGTCGGTGTGACACTGAGCGCAGTCAGCAACGATCTTCTGCTCACCGTGCACTTTGTGCAGTTTCAGCTCAATCGCACCCATGTTGGTTGGCGCGTACGTGCCTTCCGGAGTGTGGCAAGAAGCACAATCGCCAACCTGAACATTTTCGTTCAGGACAAAACCGGTGTGGTGGCTGCCGTTGTGCAGTTGGAAGGTGTCGGTGTGACAGGCCAAGCAGTTGGCGTTATCCAGAGTGCTGTGACGCTGAGCAACGGTGTTGTTCTCAGTTGCAACAAACGAAGTAAAGGCGTTTAGAGCTACCTTTTCCGCGCTGTCGGAGCACGCTACCAATGCACCGTTCTCGCCACAAACACGCATGCCAATCATGGTGAACGCAGTGGCTGCGTCGCCTTCGCCAAATGGCAGTGCCTTGGTGGTGTAGCTCAGCTGGCCATCAACGATAGCACCGGCAATATCTTCAGCGTGCAGAACACCGGAATCTTTGCCGGAGTAACCCAGAACAGGGAAGTTAGGGCCAATGTTGGAAACGAATTCCGCCATGTCGATGTTGTCTGCAATATCAACAATACTGATGGCGTCGTTTTTATTGAAGAACTCAACGGTTACGGTGACGGAGTTGTCGTCATTGATGCTGGACTCAGCGGTAAAGGTGATGTCGTTGATCAGCTGGCTAACGGAGTCAAAACCTCCCATGTGCGCGTCGTATGTACCGATCACCACACCGGTGCCTTCCGCTGTGTGACAAGCGGCACACTGGCTGTTATCGCCCAGCTGTTGCATGTGCTTGGTCGGGATCGGGAAACGACGAGAACCGTCAACTACGTGTCCATCATTGTGACAGATGGTGCAGCTTTCGATGGTCGGCACGTTCATCCAGTTGCCCCATTCGCCGTAGCCTACGGCGTCAACGTGGCAAGTGGAACAGTTGTTGCCTAACTCGCTGCCTGGGGTGCCGGCAATGCCGTCAAAACCAGACAAGATGTGCTTGTCGTGGACAATCAGGGTCAGATCGCGACGCTGAGTTTCTTCGTCATCGTGACACATTACGCAGGTCTGAAAGTCCGCACCGCGATCGTTGCCGTGGCCGTGGCCGTGGTAGATGGTCTCAGAGTCGCTGTGACAGGCGATACAGGCGTCGCCTGCGACGGTGTTGTTGTCAAAGCGGGCGGCAGAGCCGTCAGCCGCGAAGGTCGCGAACGCCTCGGTGTATGGCACTTCGGTGGTGCCGTCGATCAGCGTACCCGGGGTCACGATCAGGCCGACCTTTTGAGTCAGGCTGTTGTTCACGGTGTCGCCATTGGTGAATTCAATCTCGTAGTAGCCGTTGGCCAGATCAGAGATTTCAGCACCGGACTTGTTCAGGCTTTGCCAACCGGCACGATCGCCAACACCACGCTCACCAGCGGGTAACAGCTGGGTGCGGCGTGCGGTAAAGCCTTCAAGGCCAACCACAGACTCATCGTTTTCATTGGTCGCCAGCACGGTGACAGTGGTGGTGTCGCCATTGTTTTGTACATTGGTTACGTCGAGGTTGAGGGTGTTGATCACCTCAGCCGGAGCACCGCCAGGACGGCCATCGGTACCGTCACTACCGTCATTACCGTCATTACAACCGGTCAGGCCGGTGGCCACAACCGCTGCGATGGCGCCAAGGCGCCAAAGTTGTTTCTGATTAGTCATCATCTATTCCCTGCAAAAGAATATGGGGCACGTTGTTATGCCGAACTGCGTTATTGTTTTTCCGCCACCAAAAGCTGGCAGACACTTGAGCAGTCAGGGTGTTTTATAGCAATTCGAGTCAAGGGAAACCGTGATGTAGGTCTTCCATTTACTGGACTTTTTCAACACGGAATTCCACATGCTGCACTATTGTCTGTGCAAGTAAAAAGCGTTCGCTTTACCAGATTGGTAGTACGACCTCGATCAAATAAAAAGCGGCCTCCGGGGCCGCTTTCCACTTAAAGCAAAATCAATTAGAACTTGTGGTTCTTACGGATGTTGTTGCCGGTGTGACAAACCATACAGGTTTCGTTAGCGTCGGCCGCTTCTTCGTATGTCTCTGCACCAATCACGCCACCTTCTTTGGCGATGTGATTTGCTGCAGTCTCTGCCTGAGATTCACCAAACAGGTCAGCATTGGTGTGGCAGGAAGCACAGACACCGGCTTGTGGGCTGGAGAAGTTGTTGTCAGAGTTCTTCTCACGATCCCAGCGGATTACAGACTGACGGGCATTGCTGAGTTCGTAATCGCCTTCCAAGTGACAAGCGGTACACTGTTGGCTAGAGAAGAAGTCACGCTCGCGATTGCCGTCGATCATCGGTTGACCGTGGGCTTTACCGAAAGTGCCGTGGATGCGAACGGACAGAGCATTATAGTCAGTGTCACCTTCGTGACACTGGGCACAGGAAGCCAGGTCGCCGTTACGGTAGTGCAAACTGCCACCGGAGCGAACGGCCATATCTTCGTTGTGACAAGCCAGGCAGCTTTCATAGTTGGCTGCACTTACGCGCTCAACCACGTCTTCGCCTTGCAGGTTGAAGTACTCAACAAGGTGCACATTCGGGCTTTGAACGGAGCTGTCGGTACAAACTTGCAGCGCATCTTTCTTATTGCCAAAGCATGCATTGACATAGGTGGAGATGGCCAGAGTGTGGTTATCATTCAGTAGTGCAGCCAGCTTAGCCACATCTGTCTTATCTTCGCTATCAATTGCGTTGAACGTGAATTGACCAGCTTCACCTTGAATTTCAACCAAAGGAGTTTGGACACGGTAGTTAACGAACATGTCCGGCGCTTCGTTGGAGATGGCATTCAGGTAAACGGTGGTGGAGGACAGTTGATCCAAGGAAACCGGCTCACCCAGGTAGCTCAATTCAACGTTACCGACAATCTCGTTACCAATTACTTCGATGCCGTTGTAGCTGACTTCAATCAGCTTGCCTGCTTCGATGGCTCGAGCCTGAGAGTGGTTAGCCAGATTTAGGCCTGCGAAGTGGCGGGAAGCACCGCCGATACCGTTGCGGGTTGGATCTTCACCGCTGTGGCGTACGTCGTCGTTGTGACATGCAATGCAGTTATCTGCTGGCTTGTGGTAGTCGTGACAGTCAATACAGGTGTTATCAACGTCTTTGAACCAGTCCAGAGCGTGCACGGTCAGGCCACTGTCGTCAGCAACAGTTTCGTCACCAAAGGCTGGGGTGTGGCAGGCGTTACAGTTGGCTGCGGATTGAGGGTACAGACCATCATCAATGGCACCCTTGTCACCTTGCCAGATTACATTGTCAAACTTGGCAACATCCTGGAAGTCGGCAGTAGTGCGAGTGGTGTGGATATGGTGAACCAGACCCTTGATAGACCAGTCGCCAGTTGCCGTGGTGCTGCTGCTCTGGGAGTAGTCGGTGTGACAGTGGATACAGGTTTCCAGTTCCAGACCGTAGTGGCTGTTGGAAGCAAAGCGGTAGGTGCCTTCTTCCTGCTCTGGCTTGTGACACGCCTGACAAGTTTCGTCAGTGACGACGGTCTTTGGACGCTCTACTGCACTGGTTTCGGTGAAGTAGTGGTTGTGATAGGTGTTGAAGTCAGCACCTTTGATCCGCAACATCAGGCCGTGTGGTTGAGTCGCATCATAGTCGAAGTACAGGATATTGTCTTCGCGATCCGCTTCTGCAGTGATGGCATCATTGATGGTCAGTACATAAGTACCGGCTACGTCAGTTGCTTCCAAAGTACAATTATCATCGCTACAAGCGCTGATACGACCTTTATTGGTGTCTGCTTGGTTGTGGTAAGACAACCAGATTTCACGGTCAACGTCTTTTTCGTTCTCTGGAGCATCAGGGTCTTCTGGCAGTTCGGATACGACACCGATACGGCCAAATTTTTGGGTACTGATGTCGCTCATTTGAACGCCAGAAATAGCAACACCAAGGTTGTCGCTAAGAGAAAACTCTGCGCTCAATACGTTGCTAGCTGAATCGTATGCAACAGCACCAAACGTGCTGTTAATGGCTGAAGCACGAGTAATGTCGATAGTGATGTCACCCGGGGCTCCATCGATACCGTCGGAGCCATCTTTGCCGTCGGAACAACCGGCCAGCATGGCGGAAACTGCAGCGGCGGTCGCCAGCACTTTCCAGTTATTGTTTTTTACGATCATCTCTTTTCCCTGCAAATTGAAAAGATTTATTAGGTTACCCACAGAAAGTGTGGGGCTTGATAGAGTCTATTTAAGCGGGCTGCGAGGTAACGTGATCGGGGTAACGGGATCTGCCTATTGCAAATGTAAACGGGAGGTTGCAGTGAAGGCCATTTAGTCGTGACTGGAAGGAGATTGGTGACCAAAATGTCCCATTAATTATCGGGAAAACATGGGTTTTTATTCAAAAATCAGGTTGGGGAATCGGCGATTGCGATATGTGGAACTTGCTGATGTTAAAAAATGAAATTCCTGGTGTGATCTTTTGGTGAGGATTTGCTGGGGTGACTGGCTTCACAAAATGGTAAGGAACCTTCCTAAGTTGATAAGAGGTATTGAACCTTAGGCATATGAGGTAAATGACGGTAAGTAAAACCTTCCTGCGCTTCAATGGTGATTGGCTCCCTCGGGAGTCGGCCTCCCACAACAGCCTTTGGGTAATTGAATTCACCCAGTGAGAAATTGGGTGGTGTAGTGCGCAAGCGAATAGATGTTGTCTACTTAGGTCAGTGCAATTTTTGTGCTGATGGCTTGCCGTGAGTTCTGCGTAACGGTAGCCAGTCGATCAACGTCCGTCATTGGCGCCGTCTCCTCCGTTGTGGCAAATTCAACGGTGAGATTACGGGATACGCAAGCTGTACTGGTTAGCCAATTCCCGTCCTCTTATATGGTCTTCATTCGTTGAAGTTGGCAATGTTTCAATCGATGAATGGCTGCCGTGGAGAGCGCAGGAAGACTTGTTTGGTTGATGCAACAATGGCACTACATCTTTGGCTGCTTGGGTATAGCGAGGTTTCGCTAGTTGGTGCGTTTGGGGCGTGGTGCTTTGCTTAAAGAAGGGGCGCCGTGTTAAGGCGCCCCTTTGATGGTTATCGACAGGGATCACTCAAGACCGTGCACCACGTCATAGCCAGAGCTGCGGCCGGCAGCGTGGCAAGTGGCGCAGGATTCACTGTTGCCTTCGGCTTCATACTGACCGACGGTACCCGCGAAAACCCCACCATTTTGACGGAAGTGAGCAACGGCTGCGGCGTTCGCTTCTTCCGAGGTTGCGTGGCAACTGGCGCACGCTGCGACCGTTGGGCTGAATTCGCCATCGTCAGCGACGAAGGCTGGCACGGCGGGCAGTGTTGCCAGATCCAGCTGCCCTTCGGCGTGACAGGTAAGACAGTTCGCTGGCGTATCCGGATAGGTGATCTCAAGATCCGTGGTGCGACGTTCAGAGCGTGTACCCGCATGGATCTGGTGGATCATCACCTTGTAGTCAAAGCCCCGTTCAAACGCTTTGTTGGAGTGAGCTGAACCGCCAGGGTTGTGGCAGCTAACGCAACTGCCATCGGTTAGGGCTACCGCAGTGTTGGGGGTTCCGGCGTGGCAGGAGCCACAATCACTGTTTGGCGGGTACTCTTCGTCGCCACGGGTGCCCACATGAGCCGCTGAAAAGTCGGCTTGTTCGGCATGACAATTCACACAGCCCATCTCCATTGCCACGACGCGACGTAGGTCAATATCGCTGCCATCAGTAGAGAAGCTCGCTTGATTTCCGGCGACGATGGTTTCGGTGACTCGAGTCTCGGTGTTGTCACACGCGATTGGTACGAGGGTTGAGGTATCCATATCGACGACGGACGAATCCGCGCAGACAAACAGTTTGCCAGTGAGGAAGCCTTGTCCGGTTTGCGCGAAGAGATCTTTCAGTTCGGCATCGATTTGGCTGACGGTATAGGTGACACTCGATTCATTCACAATGGAGGTCACTGGACTGTCAGCGGTGTTGGCTGTGGTGAGATCAAACGCGATGCGCGATTTGTGTCGACCAAATACGCCGTCGCTGTCACCCCGTGTGCCACCAAGATCGTACTCGAGGCCGTCAAAAGCCGCCGCCGAGACCCAGAACGCACTGACGTTTGGATCGGTTTCTGGGGCCGTGTTCGCTGCCCACGTCAGCGTAAAGCTCAGTGTGCCGGCTTCAGCATCATATGTGCCGTTACCCAACTCGTAGGCATAAGCCTCGCGAGCGTTAGTAATGGCCAGAGATTGTGCACTGTGGTAAATCGCGGAGCCGTCAGGGTTGGTATCGTCGGCATGGCAGCCGGCACAGTTACCTTCGGCGTAGGGTGTGAAACTGTCGTCATGGAATAGGCTTCTGGCTGTTCCGTCCCAATCTTCAGGTGCAAACTTTTCGTGGCAACTTAAGCAGGCTTCCTGACGGTGGAAGTACCAGTTGGTGGCCTGAGCTGGGGCATCGTCACCTTCAAGGTGGCAGACACCGCATTCGTTTCCATTGGCGGGGAAGGTGAGTTCACGGAAGTCGTTACCGTTGCCACCGAAGCCGATCATAAAGTATTCGGCTTTGTGGATCTGATGCACCATGGAGCCTAAATCTATGGTTGCGCCAGTCTCGGGATCGCCCGAGTAGGTGGTGTGGCAGACGGTACAGTTTTGCAGCTCGAAGCGAGCACCGCCGTGCAAGATAAGCGGGTGAGCGGCACTGTTGTCGTAGTCATTGCTGTGGCAGCGTAGACAAGCCTGCTCCAGCACTACGAGCTCGCGGGTCTCGTCAGCGGACGCTTCTGCGCCGGTGGCGGGGATAAAGTCATAATAGGTGTTAACGAGCGCCTCTTTAACGTCACCGCGGAAGCGACGTAATTCCATGGTCACGCGGTGTGTCAGGTTTGCATCAAAGCTGGTGTCGAGCCCGTCAATGACGGGATATTGGTCTAGCGGTAGGGAGAAGGTGTAGCGGTAGCTGCCGTTGCCGGTGGCTTCGACACACTCGCTGCCACAGCTGGTTTCAATGCCGGCTTGGATCTGTGCTCCAGCATTGGCGTCCCAATCTTCTGGGAAGCTGTCCTCGACATTGACGTCGCCTGGGTCGACCACGGCGTTTATATAGCTGGTCCACTGATCGGCCTTTGTTCCCTTGAATAACGTTGGGTCTTCGGTGAAAGCGCTGGCTGCCAGGGGGCGGCTGCGTTTTTGCAGGTCAAAATACTTGGCGATCCCCATGCCGATCCGGTCGACCGAGTCTTCAACCTCTAGGCCGGCGACGGCTACACCATTGGCGGTGGTCAGATCGAAATCAACGGTGACGGTACCGTCATCACTGATGGCGGCAGCGGTGATCTGGGCATTCAGTGAGGTGGCGCTATCGATATTGACGTTGACTTCGCCCGGAGAGCCGTCAGCCCCGTCGCTGCCATCGTCGCCGTCACCGGGACAACCGGCTAAAACCAGAGTGGCAGTCCCTGCCAGAAGCAGGGCGCGCCATGTTTTGTGTTGAGTGAATGTCTTCATGGGACCGTCCTGCGTTTGCGGGTTCACGTCAAAGTGGGTTGAATGTGTCATGGTTTCAGCTCCCTATTGCGCCGGTGTCAGGCCGTGGGAGGGGGCGACGTCTGCGCTACGTCCTGGACCGTGGCACACCTCACAGCTTTCTGTAGGAAGGCCGGTACCCACAGGCGAGACACCGACATTGAACAGGGCACCTTGTTGCTCCATATGCAGTTTAGCCGTGTCGCTGCTGTGGCAAACGGAGCACGTCGCCGCCGTAATGCTGGTGAATGTGGTGCTGATGACATCACCATCGGCATTGGTTTCGGTCACTGCCATGGCTGGAACGCCGTTGGCAATAGGTAAGGCAAAGCTGTCGCCATCAGTAGATTGAATATGGCATTGGCGACAATCGCCGACCGGGGCGGGGTAGACAATATCTTCATAGCCTTCGCGCAGACCGGTGTGGATGGCGTGCACCATGTGCGAATAGTTGGCACTGCTGGCGCTTTGATTCACCGCTGTCGCATCGGCAGCCATATTGGCGTTATGGCACAGCTGACATTGCTGCTCGAGATCGTTGCGGGTGCCGTGGAAGTTGAGCTTTTGATCGCCATGACAGCTGCCACAGGTTTCATTGTTGACCACGGTGCGCCGTGCCATGGCGTCGCCCAGAGCTTCGGCAGTAAAGAAGTCGGTGGATGACGCGATAGCGACGGTTTGAGCCGTGGTGGCGTCACAATCGACCAGAGCGCTGTCACTGACACACACCCGTCCTTGAACCGCGACGGCGCCGCCGTCGGTGTCGGTGTCGGCTGGAATAGTGAGTCCACTGATGGTGTATTGATATTGGCCATCGCCGACGTTGGCATCGGGTGTCACGTCGGTGGGCCGGACACTGGGTGCGCTGCGGGTGCTGTAATCGAAGCTGGTGCCCCAGTTGGCGTAGATCCGTAGATCATCCAAAAATGCCAGTTGATCTGGGCTGTCATAGTTGTCGCCGGTTTGTGGATCGGTCACGCCGATCACCACGGCCAGGCTGCTGGTGGCGGGGTCTAGGGTGGTGCTGACAACGTCCACGGCAAAGCGGCTCAAGGCGTCTTGCTGAGCGGTCATCAGGTGAGCGTCGCGGGTCCAGTCCGGGTTGTGGCAGGCGGCGCAGTTGCTGTTATCTGCTTGGGCAGGGTGGCCCTGACCCGAGGGGAAGTCGATGGCGGTATGACAGGTGCCGCACGCTAACTGGCTGGGGTTCATTATCCAGTTGTCGGCATTGGCCAGAGCTGGCTCCTGTGTGTGACAGCTTTCGCAGTTGGTGAACTGCGCTAATTCGCTGTCGGCATGAAAACGGTGGGCTAGACCGGACATTACATTCAGTGGATTGCTGATGCGGTTGGCTGAGTGGCAGGTGACGCAGGTTTCCATTTCCGTGTAGCTGCCGCCGTGTTTGATGCTAGCAAGCTCGGTATGGCAGCTGTCGCAAGCGGCGCTGGCGACCAGCTCGCGGGTATAGAGCGGCTCAGTACCGTTGGGCGTGAAGTCGACGGATTCATTAACAACCGGAAGCGTTACAGTGCTGCCGCTGAGGCTATCACCGCCGAGTTTTAGCACAATGCGTTGGGTGGCATCCGCCGAGTAGGTGACATCGTCGCGGTCATTGACGGTCATTCCTGTGGTGTAGCGATAGAATCCATTGGCCAGATCGATCCATTCTCCAGCGCAACTGGTGGCGGTGTCGCAGGTTTCGGAGCCTAAAAAGCGCCACTCGGTGCTGTTGCCGGCGCCGGTAAAGCCTGTGGGGAGCAATTGTGCGGCAAGGAGGGTCGCACTGGGCAACCCAATGACGCCTTCGTCATCTTGATTGGTGACGAGGAAGTCGATGAAGATCTGGCCACTGGCTTCAATGCGCCATTCACGCAGCTCGACATTGAGTTCGGTCACCTCCTGTGCCGGGGGCGGCGTGTCTGGCCCTGGATTACCGTCTGCTCCATCATCGCCATTGTCGCAACCCGCGATGGCCAGTACGGCCAGCGCCAGCAGGCCCATTCGTCCGTTCATTTTCATCATCATTGCTCACTTAATCGTTCGGTCAGTCAACCTTATCCCTGGCCAAAAGTTAGAAATCGTGGCGGTAACTCACACCTAATCGGTAGTCACTGTAGTCGTGGGACAGATCTGGGAAAAACAGCACATTAGTTATGGTGTCAGCCTGGAAGCCGGAATAGAGGTAGTCGCTGTCTCGATATTTTTGCAGGAGCAGATCCAGCTGAACGCTGGATTGTTCGTTGAGCTGGTAGCGTCCGTAGAGATCGAGTGTGGTGCGGCGGCTGGCATTGTCGCCGTAGTTTCCACTTAACCCTTGCTCGATGCGGGTTAGCGCATCGCTGTCGGCGTAGACTAGATCCATCCCGAGCGTTAATGCCTCAAACAGACCGGTATATTCCCCGCCGATCCCTAAGCTTTCGGCTTCGTCATCCTGAAGTGCGCGCCATTGTGAGGTCAGGTTGCTGCCATTGATCTGGGTTTTAATGTCGTAGTTGCTGTAGAAGGCATATAGGTGGTAGTTATCCTGATACCAACTGGTTTGCAGATCGTAGCCGTAGCGCCGAACTTCATCGAGACCGATCTGGCCATCGTCATAGTCATCCTCGGAACCATTGAGGGTCAGGTTGAAACTCAACGCGGGCAAGGGTTGATATTGCACGACCAGTTTGCTGTCGATGCGGTCGCGGTCAGCTTGATGATATTGACGCAATGCCGTATCGCTAGTGCCATTGGCGTCTGCTGCCGAAACTAGGTCGTCAGCCTCTCGTTGCTCTTGAGCGATCTCAAACCACATTCGTAGTGGTTGCCAGCGGTTTAGTCGGAGCTTGGCCCAATAGCGATGCGTATCTGCGCTGTCAAAGCGTTGGTTATCCCACTGGTCATTGCGGAAGCGATACCCGATCTCACTGCTAAAGCCAGAGGTGAAGCGATAGTTCAACATCAGACCAGCCTGCTGCTGGGTATGATCTGGGTAGAGTGGTTGGCGATCCGCTGAAACCGCGCTGTCGGTGATGATCTGCGGGTAAAAACGCTGTGGGTTACGGTAATCCCTATCTTGATACTGGTATTGCGCCTGCAGTGACGCTTTGCGGCTCAGGTGCAGGCGATACCTGAGAGTGGCGTCTATTTTGTCCAGCTTCAGATCCGCGTCGGCTGCAGGAAGGGCTGGCGATGGGCCATTAATGGTGGCGGGTATAAAGAGCGCGTCTTGCTGATGTCGGCCCCACACCAGCTGGCCGCTGATCGCATGACGGCCCTGAAGCCAGCTGGCTTGCCCCTGGAACTGATGGGCGGTGTTATCGGGCATAACGGATTGGCGCGCCATTAAGGCACTGCCAAAGGTGGCGGTATAGGGGTTTTGCCAGGTCATGGCATCGGCATCGTTGCGGTAATGACTGCCGATGTAGCCAAACGCCACCTGCCAGGGACCTCCGGTAACGTTCAGGCCCGTATTGACCGAGAGTGTGCGGTCATCGATCTGCTCAGGCAGTGCGACCGAATTGGTCAACAAACTGCTGCTGGTGCGCTTTCGACCACTGCGTTCTTGCTGGCTAAGCCCGGCATAGGTGCGGATCTGATCGAAATATTTATCAACAGAGAGGGAAAGGTGGTCTCGTTTGATGGCAAGCTCGGCTGGGTGCAGTGCGGCACTTAGCCCCGTCATTTGTCCTGTCGTGGCGGCGCGTTGCCAATCGGTTGGCAAATAAAAGGCATTGCCCTGTAGGCGGAATGGCGTTTGGATGGTCGCATCCCATTTGGCCAGCGCTCGATAACGCAACTCGGCTTGAAAATCCCCGGCTCGGTTCGCGCGGGCCATGAATTGGGCGATGTCCAAGCCAAGATCGTTTGCGCTGAGTTGCCACTGGGTGTCGTCGTTGCCCCAATAATTAAGATCGGCCCCTAAGGCGAGTGACAAGCCATCGCTGTCGGTTCCCAATGCATTGGCGGCATGGGGATCGGAGAGTTCTGCGTTGACGACGCCAGTTTGGAAATGGCCACTGAGGCCTTGCTCCGGCTTGCATTGTTTGCACTCCCAAGCATCCCACTTGACCGACTCGGTATTGGCTTGCTGAAGCGAAAAATCTAAGGCCCAGGTCGTGGGGATAAGCATCAAGCTGAAAGCGCCGATCCATTGGGGCGTTGTCGGTTTCATATGGCCTCCTTAGCGCTGCAAAAGCTTGCCTGATGGGTGATTGGAGCCATGCACCATGTTGTGACAATTAAGGCAACTGCGACCGCCGCCGAAGGGGTCTTGCCCAGGCTGGAACACAGGCGTACCTGAGTGAACACTGGCATGGCAACTCTGGCACAGCAGCGGCAGGCGGCTGGTTAACATGGCTTCATTGACACTGCCATGGGCGTCATGACAGGTGCTGCAATCCTCCGCAACGGGGGTGTGCTCCCATAAAAAGGGGCCTCGTTTATCGGCGTGGCAGCTATAGCAATTGTCGTTGAGGCTGACTTGGGGCAGCATCGCAGTATTGAGTGTACCGTGCGGGTTGTGGCAGTCGGTGCAGTTGAGTTGCCCGGTTCGAACTGGGTGACTGGAGCGTTGATGTATTTGCGCTTTTTGTTGCTGGTGGCAGGTTAAGCAATTGTCATTGGCCGCTTGCTGGTCGCGGCTAGGATCGTGCTCTGCGTGGATCTCATGGCATTGGCTGCAGGGCACCGCTTCAATATCGTGGGTACTTCCATGCCAGGCGAGGCGTTCGTCGCCCTGGTGGCAGCTAAGACACACGCTGTTTTGTGCCTCGGCGGGCAATGGCGAGTCCACGCCAAAGGTTAATACCGGCTCTTTCCCACCTCGATTGTGATTGCCCATTGGGCCGTGACAGGCCTCGCACTGCAATTGGTTGGGGGACATGGGGCTGGCATCGGTTCCAGTACGTCCGTGAACGCCGGCAAACAGGGCCATCACCTTGTCACTACGCCGATGGCACATTAAGCAGTTGTCGGCGCCTTTGGCGGAGTATTTTCCCTCGGTAAATTTGCTGGTGACGATAGAGAGGTATTCCTCCTCGTCCATCTCTTCCCACGCGGCGAAGGTGGGTGCGATCAGGCACAGCAATGCAATAACGCAAAGCCGGTGCGCGTATTGTTTAATCTGATATAGGTGCTCACTCATTCCCTGCATCCTATGCAGTTGACTTGTTATTGGTGTGACACTGTTGTTATCACCAATCTTAGATTAGCAGCGTAACTGTGATGAGCAAGATTCCATTGGAGAGAGTTGTGGTTTTATTTCGGCATTGAAATCACTTTCCGCCAAAAGGGCCGCATTGTGCACTCGATCACACTTTCCGGCGCTGGCGAGAGGAGTGACCGATTGGGTGGTTGTGACTTGCACTAATAGCCGTGTAAAAGGTTTCATTCAACACGTAAAAACGTGACTCGAATCATCTATTTGAACAGGTTAGGCCAGTACAATTCCCTCAGATAGATAAGTAAATTGCGCATTTGGGAATGCGTGATTTCAAATCCAATTTAGGGGATGAGAGATGCAAGAGCGTAACGAGAACACGAGTGGCTGGGCCAAGCTTTGGCGCGCACCAAAAGCCAAATGGCTTTTGGGTATTCCTTTTGGTGCCTTCCTGTTCCTAGCTGCGGGTGTTGTGGGTACTGCGGGCTTTGGCGTTGTTATGGACGCGACCAGCACAGATTCGTTTTGTGTGAACTGTCACGTACCTAGCTATGCTGCTGAAGAGTTTCAAACCAGTGTGCATGGTATGAGCCGTTCAGGTATGGATGTGCAGTGTAAAGACTGTCACGTGCCGAAAGAGTTCCTGCCGAAGATGTGGCGTAAGATCACTGCAATGGAAGAGCTGTTTTGGCAGTTCAAGGGTGATTACAACAACCCTGAAGCCTATGCCGATCATAAGAAACTGATGCAGGAGCGCACTGTTGAGCACATGCGCTCTACCGATTCTCATACCTGTCGTAGCTGCCACATTGTTGAGAAGATGGACTTCGAAAAGCAGTCCCGCATGGCCAGCACCATGCACAAGCGTATGATCGAAGCGGATCCTTCTGCTGAGAACTACCGCACTTGTATCGATTGCCACAAAGGCAAAATTGCTCACGATCGCGCTAAGTAATCGCTGATTGGTAAGTCGAAAAACGCCCCTGCGTAAGCGGGGGCGTTTTTTTTGCTTCTTATTTTTCCCCAAGCGCAGAAAAGTTAGATCAGGGTCATGCTATTTCCGTAGGCGTAAGGATATACTTGACGTAAATGAGAGCGATTAGCATTTAAAGAAGGTTGTTCATGACTCTGGCTGAAATTGCAAATAATACGGTGGTCAAGGTGGTCTCAGTCCGCGATCCTGAGTTGGAGCCTGCGTTGCTGGCCAAGCTCAGTGCGTTAGGCTTTATTCCGGGCGCCAATGTACAGGTGGTCCGTCGCGCGCCGTTGGGCCGGTCGCTGCAATTGAAGTTAAAGGGAGGCAACCTGTGTCTCACCTCTTCGTTGGCACAGAATATTGAGGTTGAGACCCGCAAATGAGTCGTGAGTTACGTTTTGCCTTGGTTGGTAACCCCAACTCAGGGAAGTCCACTCTGTTTAATGTTCTCAGTGGCGGCAACGCCAAGGTGGGGAACTGGGCTGGTGTGACCGTCGGTACAACAGACAAACGGGTGTCTCTCGCCACCGGTGAGGTACGCCTGACGGATCTGCCCGGGCTGTATGATCTGAGTGCGTCTTCTGGGCCCGAAGATGAGGCGGTTTCACGTAATTTCCTGCTCGCGCGCGAGTATGACGCCATCGTAAATGTGGTCGATGCGACTCAGCTCGAACGACATCTGTTTTTGACGTTGCAATTGCGTGAATTGGGCGTGCCGATGTTGGTGGTGCTCAATAAATGGGATTCGGCTCAGGCGCAAGGCATTGAGCTTGATTTGGACTCTTTGGCCGAGCAATTCCAATGCCCAGTTGTGCCTGTGGCCGCGCGTTCAGGGCAGGGGATCGAGTCGCTGTTGGCACAGCTGAACACGTTGCCACTGCAACCTGCTCGTCCAGTGATACTTGACTACGGCGTTGAGCTGGAAGCGAAGTTGGCGCTCGGCTCTGATCGTAGTCAGAGCTTGAACGAGCTAGCTCAAACTGGCGAAGCGGGCAGCTTGCAAGCCTTGTCCGTAGTGCGTCACCGCTGGGTTGAACAGTGCCTGGCTCGTTCTCTGGCGCCTCAGTCGGCGACGGTTTCATTGACCGAAAAGCTGGATCGTTTGGTACTTCACCCAGTGGCGGGGATCCCAGTGTTCTTGGGAATGATGTATCTGACCTTTTTGTTTGCCATCCATATGGGCGCGGCATTTATCGAGTTTTTCGACATCATGGCGGGGGCGATCTTCGTTGATGGTGCGGCTTTGGTGTATGAGTCGATGGGCTTGCCCGACTGGTTGATCGGCCTGTTGGCTAACGGACTGGGGATGGGGATCCAAACAGTTGCGACCTTTATTCCTGTGGTGGGCTTTTTGTTCTTTGCCCTAGGGGTATTGGAAACCTCGGGTTATTTAGCGCGAGCCGCGTTTGTGGTGGAAGGGGCGATGAATAAGCTGGGCTTGCCTGGCAAAGCCTTTGTGCCATTGATTGTTGGCTTTGGTTGCAATGTGCCTTCTATCACGGCCACCCGTACGCTGGAGTACAAGCGTCAGCGGATCATGACCGCCATGATGGCGCCCTTCATGTCTTGTGGCGCAAGGTTACCGGTATATGCGCTGTTTGCGGCGGCGTTTTTCCAGAGCAACGGGCAGAACTTGGTGTTTGTGCTGTATCTGATCGGGATCGCTGCGGCGATCGTGACGGGCCTAGTGCTGCGTTACACCATGTTGCCGGGGCAAAGTGGCCATGCGGTGATGGAGCTACCGGACTATGAGTGGCCGACGCTGAAGGCCTTGATGAGCCGTACTTGGATGCGTACCCGCCAGTTTGTGCTTGGTGCTGGTAAGGTGATCGTGGTGGTGGTGACCCTGTTGAGTTTCGTCAATACCTTGGGCACCGACGGCTCCATCGGCAATGAAGATACCGATCACTCTGTGCTATCGGTGGCAGCCAAGGCGATCACGCCGGTGTTTGCGCCGATGGGGATCGAGCAGGATAACTGGCCGGCGACGGTTGGGATCATCACAGGGATCTTTGCCAAAGAAGCGGTGGTGGGGACACTGAACAGCCTCTACGGCGGCGAAGAGGAGGCGGAAGAGGCGTTTGATCTCGCTGAGTTGTTTGTCGAAGCCTTGCTGACCATTCCGGAAGAGATGTTGGGGATCGATCTGGCTGATCCACTGGGGGTAGACATCGGTGATCTGAGTGATATCGAATCTATGGGGGAGGAGCACGGCTTTGAGATCGCCAGCCTGCGCAATCTGGAAGCGGGCTTTGTCAGTCAGGCCGCCGCCGTTGCCTATCTGCTGTTCATTCTGCTGTATACCCCTTGTGCTGCGGTACTGGGAGCCATTGCGGGTGAGTTGGGCGGGCGTTGGGCTGTGTTCTCGGCATTATGGACCTTCGCCATAGCTTATGCTTGCGCCACGATCTTCTATCAACTGGCTAGCTACGGTCTGGCCGGGCTTCCTGTGGTGTTGGTGATGTTGGCGATGTTGGCGCTGTTTGTGGCGGTTCTTCATCGTGTCGGCCGGCGGATGCGCCAGGGCGCAGGGGACATTCCGATTACCATTCAGTAATGGTGCTGGTAACTGGCTTCACAACCTACTAAATTATTTAACAAAGGCAGTCTAATAGACTGCCTTTCGTTTTGAGGGCTTTTGAGATCAACAAACCGAAATAACTGAGTAGGCAGATATGGACAGAGAGCAGGGTAGTGGGCTGTGGCGTAAGCCGGGCGCGTGGTGGCGGTTCGGGATCCCCATCGGGGGATTGTTGTTGTTCGTGTTCGGTGCCTTGGGAACCGTGGGGTTTAATGTGGTGATCCACGAAACCAGCTCGGATGCCTTTTGTGTGAACTGTCATGGTCCATCGAAGTTTGCGGCGGAGGAGTGGCCGCAACACAGTCATTACAATACCGCTTCGGGAGTGATGGTGACCTGTGCGGACTGCCATGTGGCTAAAGAGTTTGTTCCCAAGATGTGGCGTAAGATCACCGCGATGAAAGAGGTGTTTTACACCGTCAAGGGTGACTACAACACCCGTGAGAAGTTTGAAGCGGCCCGGCATGAGATGGTCGACAGCGTATGGGATTCGATGCGTGCGAATGATTCGCGTGAGTGCCGTAGCTGCCACAAGGTTGAGCGAATGGATTTTGATCAGCAGAAGCGGATGGCCGCGACCATGCACCAACGTATGGATGGGCTGGAGCGCAGTGATCCCAAATACAAAACCTGCATTGACTGCCATAAGTATTTGGCACATAACAAGCCACAAGCTCAAGCGGATGGGGAATAGTCATGTTTGAACAGAAAAAAGGACTCTGGTCTGTCCCGACGCCTTGGTGGCGCTTAGGGATCCCTCTGGGCGGTTTGTTGGCGTTGGTTTTGGGGATCATCGCTTGGGTCGGGTTTGAGGCGTCGATGACCTGGAGCAGTACCGATGAGTTCTGCACCAGTTGCCATAATTCACCGTCACAGTGGGTGCAGCAGGAGTGGCATCAGGAGTCGGCCCACTTTAAGAGTAAGTCGGGGGTGGTTGTGACTTGCCACGATTGTCATATTCCCAAGAGCTTTTTCGCTAAGGTTTGGGTCAAAGGCACCAGTGCGGTGTCGCATGTCACCACGCAGTTGACCGGTAAGTACCAAACTAAAGCCGACTTTGAATTGCATCGTGAGGCGTTGGCCGAGCGGGTGTGGGATGTGATGCGCAAGACGGACTCGCGAGAGTGCCGTAGCTGCCACAATGTCGAGCGTATGGCGCTGGCTCAGCAAAGCGAGACCGCCGCGCAATATCACGAAGTGCTGCAGGATGATGGGATCACCTGCATCGATTGCCACAAGGGGATCGCCCATAATTTGCCTGGGAATGTGGCGAAGAACTGAGCGAGGGCGACAAAAGCGGTAAAAAGCCCGGAGATAGGCGGTTGACGCGGTTGCGACCTCTGCCAACTTGTAGGAATATACCGCTTTTGTATCTGATTTATTCCCTCGGAGGATGCGCATGAGCCAGCCGGACACTGAAGTACGTCCAAGCAACTTTATCCGCAATATTATCGACGCGGATCTGGCTTCGGGTAAGCACAGCAGCGTTCATACCCGGTTTCCGCCGGAGCCGAACGGCTACCTGCACATCGGTCACGCCAAATCCATCTGCTTGAACTTTGGCATTGCCCAAGATTATCAGGGCAAGTGTAACCTGCGTTTTGATGACACCAACCCGGTGAAGGAAGACATCGAATACGTTGAGTCGATCAAGCGAGATGTCGAGTGGTTGGGCTTCGAGTGGGATGGAGAGGTGTGTTACTCCTCCAACTATTTCGACCAGCTGCATGGCTATGCGATCGAGCTGATCAACAAGGGCTTGGCGTACGTTGATGAGCTGAGCCCGGACGAGATCCGCGAATACCGCGGTCCGTTGAACGCGCCGGGCAAAAACAGCCCGTACCGCGACCGCTCTGTGGCGGAAAACCTGGCGCTGTTCGAGAAGATGAAGAACGGCGAGATCGAAGAGGGCAAGGCGTGCCTGCGTGCCAAGATCGACATGGCCTCTTCCTTTATCGTGTTGCGCGATCCGGTGATCTACCGCATTAAGTTCGCTCACCACCATCAGACCGGTGATCAGTGGTGCATCTATCCGATGTACGATTTTACCCACTGTATTTCCGATGCGCTGGAGGGGATCACCCACTCGCTGTGTACCTTGGAATTCCAGGACAACCGTCGTCTGTATGACTGGGTATTGGAAAACATCACCATTGATTGCGTGCCGCATCAGTACGAGTTCAGCCGCCTGAATCTCGAGTACACCATGATGTCGAAGCGTAAGCTGCAGCAGTTGGTGGTCGATGGGCATGTTTCCGGTTGGGACGATCCACGGATGCCGACCATCTCCGGCCTGCGCCGTCGTGGCTACACCTCGGGTTCGATCGTTGAGTTCTGTAAGCGGATCGGTGTGACCAAGATGGAGAACACCGTTGAGATGGGCATGCTGGAAGCCTGTATCCGTGACGATCTGAACCAAAACGCGCCACGCGCGATGGCGGTGCTGGATCCTATCAAGGTGGTACTGGAAAACTACCCGGCAGATCAGGTTGAGACGCTGGATATCGCCAACCACCCGTCGGATGAGTCCATGGGCAGCCGCGATGTGCCGTTCGCGCGTGAGATCTACATCGAAGCCGAGGATTTCCGCGAAGAGGCAAATAAGAAGTTCAAGCGTCTGGTGCTGGGTAAGAAAGTGCGCCTGCGCGGTGCCTATGTGATCACCGCTGAGCGTGTTGAGAAGGACGCCGATGGGAATGTCACCACGGTATTCTGCTCGGTCGATCTGGAGTCGAAAGGCTGCGATCCGGCCGATGGCGTCAAGCCGAAGGGCGTGATCCACTGGGTTGCGGCACCGACGGCAGTCAACGCTCAGGTTCGCTTGTACGACCGCCTGTTTAACGTCCCGAACCCGGGCGTGGGTGAGTTGGCTGAGACGCTTAACCCTGAGTCATTGTTGGTGATCAACAATGCGAAGGTGGAGCCGTCTTTGGCGACCGCTGAGGGTGAGAAAGCCTACCAGTTTGAGCGCACCGGCTACTTCTGTGCCGATGCGAAGGAGTCGACGCCGGAATTCCCAGTGTTTAACCGCACTGTGGGTCTGCGTGACTCTTGGGCTAAGATCGCCGGTTGATCGCCTTAGCGATTGAACCACAAAAAACGGACGCCTCGGCGTCCGTTTTTTTATGTCTGGCTATCAGCTATCAGCTATCAGCTATCAGCTATCAGCTATCAGCTATCAAGTGTTGTGATCGCACTGATCGTTGGTGCACTGACCGTACAGGTAGAGGCTGTGGTTGGTCAGTTTGATGTTGTGTTTTAAGGCAATCTCATTCTGGCGCGCTTCGATCACATCATCACTAAACTCAATCACTTTGCCGCAGTCGAGGCAGACTAAGTGGTCATGGTGGTGTTGGCTTGCGAGTTCAAACACCGCCTTACCGCTTTCAAAGTGATGACGGGAAACAATGCCGGCATCGTCGAATTGATTCAGAACCCGATAGACGGTGGCCAGTCCGATCTCTTCACCGGACTCCAACAGCAGCTTGTACAGCTCTTCGGCGCTGATGTGCTGGTTCTTTGGGTTTTGCAGCAGCTCAAGGATCTTCACCCGTGGCAGGGTGACTTTCAAACCGGCTTTTTTGAGGGCCTGATTTTCGTCCGTCATGTCGCTCTCTTTATTTTATCGGGTGGTCAAACCCAGGCATGTGCTGCTCTCCATTATATGGAGCTTATGGGCAAGTTAAAACCATTAGCTAAGCAGGGCTTTGATTCTATACACTAGATATGACAAAGATTTAGCCACAACGAGGGAAGTTTGAACAGTATGTATCAACGGATCGTGGTGTTAACCGGCGCAGGGATCTCCGCCGAATCGGGCCTCAAGACCTTTCGGGCCGAGGATGGGCTATGGGAAGAGCACCGAGTCGAGGATGTGGCGACCCCGGAAGCGTATTGGCGGGATCCCGATTTAGTCAATCGATTTTACAGTTTACGCTGGGCACAGCTAAGGCAAGGCGTTGAGCCCAATCCTGCCCATGTTGCCTTGGGCGCGCTGGAGCAGCACTTTGGCGGAGAGCTGTTGTTGGTGACGCAGAATATCGACGATCTGCACGAGCGCGGCGGCAGTCGTCGGGTGTTGCATATGCATGGCGAGTTGGTGAAGGGCCGCTGCCCTAAGTCCCAGCAAACCTTTCCCTTGCGGCAGGCCTTTGGGGCAGAGAATCTGTGTACCTGCTGTGAGCCAGGCCAGATGTTGCGACCTCATGTGGTGTGGTTTGGCGAGATGCCGATCGGGCTGGATAGGATCTATCAGGCGTTGGAGCGCTGCGATCTGTTCATCAGTATCGGCACTTCGGGAAAGGTCTATCCTGCCGCTGGCTTTGTTGAGCAGGCTAAGCTCGCGGGCGCCGACACGCTGGAGATCAATCTCGAGCCCTCTGAGGTGCACAGCCAGTTTCGTTTCCATCGCCAAGGCCGGGCCGGTGAGTTGGTGCCGGCCTTGGTGGAGCAGCTTTTGGCTGGCCAGTCGCTAACTGACGGGCATTGAGTCGCTTAGGTAGACGTGGTCGAGGGCGAGCACTTGATGCATGGCGTGGGTGAGTTGCCGCAGTTCGGTTGGGTTCATGATATAGGGTGGCATGATGTACACCAGCTTGCCGAAGGGGCGGATCCACACGCCGCGCTCGACAAAGGCCTGCTGGATCGCGGCGCCGTCGACCGCAGTGTGGGTTTCAACTACGCCGATCGCACCAAAGATCCTGACATTGGCGACGTGTGGCAAGGCTTGGCAGGGGGCCAGCTCCGTCTGCATCTGTTGAGACAAGGCCGTTACCTGCTGCTGCCAGTGATCTTGCTGTAGCAGGCCTAGGCTGGCATTGGCGACCGCGCAGGCCAGTGGATTGCCCATAAATGTGGGGCCGTGCATGAAGACGCCGGCTTCGCTGGCGCAGACGCCCGCTGCGATGGCGTCGGTGGCTAGGGTGGCCGCCAGGGTCATGGTGCCACCGGTCAGTGCTTTACCTAGGCACAGGATGTCCGGCACCACCTCGGCGTGTTCATACGCAAACAGCCTGCCGGTACGGCCAAAGCCGGTGGCGATCTCGTCAAAGATCAGCACGATCCCCTGTTGGTCACAGTGCCGGCGCAGCGCTTGCAGGTAGCTGGCACCATAGAAATACATCCCCCCGGCACCTTGTACCATTGGCTCGACGATCACCGCGGCGGTGTCGTCACTCCAGCGCGCCATGGCTTGTTGCAGTGCGGCCTCATCAGCAGGGTGTAACGGCTCATTCAGGCCGGTTTGTGGGCGCGGCAGAAAGTGGCTTTGTGCCAACACATCTTGAAATAGGCTGTGCATGCCGTTGATGGGATCACACACGCTCATGGCTGCAAAGGTATCGCCGTGATAACCACCGCGGATGGTCATGATCTTACTGCGCTGGGCCTGACCGATCCCTTGTTGATATTGCAGCGCCATCTTCAGCGCCACTTCGACCGAGACGGAGCCGGAGTCGGCGAGGAAGATCTTGTTGAGCGCCGGTGCGGTCATGCTCAGCAGTTTTTTGCCCAGCTCAGTGGCTGGCGCGTGGGTGAGGCCGCCAAACATGACATGACTCATCTGATCGATCTGAGCTTTGGCCGCCGCAGAGAGCGTCGGGTGTTGGTAGCCGTGGATGGTACTCCACCAGCTGCTCATGCCGTCGACGAGTAGGCGTCCGTCCTCTAACTCGATGTGAACGCCCTGAGCGCGGGCGACGGGATAACAGGGCAGCGGGTGGCTGGTTGAGGTATAGGGGTGCCAAAGGTGGTCACGATCGAACTGCAGATCCGTCTTCATTGTTTATTATTTAACCGTTAGTTAAGTTTGATGGCTGGTCGGCGTTGACAGTGTATCGGTTCGGCTTATCCTAGCCAACAGAGAATACAATCGAGGAATGGGATCCCAATGGCGACAATTCGACACGACTGGACGCTGGCGCAGGTACAAGCCCTGTTTGCCAAGCCGCTGAATGATTTGCTGTTTGAAGCGCAGAGCGTGCATCGTCAACACTTTGCGCCGAATCAGGTGCAGATCTCACGCTTACTGTCTATCAAAACCGGCGCCTGTCCGGAGGATTGCAAGTATTGCCCGCAGAGCGCCCGTTATCACACCGGGCTTGAGGCTGAGCAGTTGGTTGAGGTGGAGAAGGTGCTGGCCGAGGCGCGGGCCGCCCAGGCGGCTGGCGCTTCCCGTTTCTGTATGGGGGCGGCTTGGCGTCATCCGCGCGAGCGTGACATGCCCTATGTGCTGAAGATGGTGCGGGAGGTCAAGGCGATGGGGATGGAGACCTGTATGACGTTGGGGATGCTCAGTGCCGAGCAGGCACAGGCGTTGGCGCAGGCGGGCCTGGATTATTACAACCACAACCTGGATACCTCGCCGGAGTTCTACGGTGAGATCATCTCGACCCGCAACTACGACGATCGCCTCAATACCATAGATAATGTGCGCAAAGCCGGGATGAAGGTGTGCTCCGGTGGGATCCTAGGTATGGGCGAGCAGGCACAGGATCGGGCCGAGCTGTTGCGTCAGCTGGCCAATCTGGAGACACACCCCGAGAGTGTGCCGATCAATATGTTGGTGAAGGTGGCGGGCACGCCGATGGCGGATCAGCCGGATCTGGATCCCATCGAATTCGTCCGAGCCATTGCGGTGGCGCGGATCATGATGCCGGCTTCTCATGTGCGTCTGTCGGCGGGACGGGAAAACATGAGCGATGAGCTGCAGGCGATGTGCTTTTTTGCCGGAGCGAACTCGATCTTCTACGGCTGCAAGCTGCTGACCACGGCCAATCCGAGAGAAAACGACGACATGGCGCTGTTTGCCCGCTTGGGGATCGAGCCTGAGGCGGGCCAGCCTGCGCATTTGGAACAACTGCAGCCGGTGCTGCCGACGCCACAGGATGAGCTGTTCTACGATGCCGCACAATAACGGCTGGTTGCAACGCACGGCGCAGCTGATGGCTGAGCGCGAGTCGCAGGGGTTGACGCGGCGGCGCCGCTGCGTTGATAGCCTGGATCCACGCACGGTTGAGGTGGAGGGCCGGCGTTATCTCCAGTTTGCCAGTAATGACTATCTGGGTTTGGCGTTTGGCGATAACAGGGCGGCGCCGCGGCAAGGCGCGGCGGGGTCGGCACTGATCAGCGGCTATCATCCGGCTCACCGAGCGTTGGAACGCCTGCTGTGCGAGGCGACGGGGTATGAGGCGGCGTTGCTGTTCAGCTCTGGCTTTGCGGCCAATTCGGCGCCGTTAGCCTTGTGCCGTAAAGGCGATCGGGTCCTGGCGGATAAGCTGGCTCATGCGTCGATCCTCGATGCGGCGTTGGCCAGTGACGCAACGCTGCGTCGTTTTGGTCACAACGATATGGCAATGCTCGCGCGCTGGTTGGAGCGCGACGCCGCCCTGACGTTGGTCGCAACCGAGTCGGTGTTTTCTATGGACGGTGATCAAGCCCCGTTGGCGGCGTTTGTTGCACTGTGTCGTCAGCATGGCGCGCTGTCCTGGGTGGATGACGCGCATGGTTTGGGGATCATCGGCCGGGATGGCTTGGGCGCCAGTACGATCGCCAAGCCGGATCTGCTCACCTTGACGTTTGGCAAGGCGATGGGGGCCAGCGGTGCGGCGTTACTCGGCTCGCAGGCGCTGATCGACGCCATCGTGCAGTCGGCCCGGCATTACATCTATTCCACCGCCATCCCGGTCGATCTGGCAAGACACTTGGCTCAGCAATGGCAGCGTCTTCAGCTGAGCGACGGACGGCAACGTTTGCAGGCGCGGATCGCCCAGTTTCGCTGTGGCGCTCAGGCACAAGGCTGGCAATTGCTCGATTCGGCCAGCCCGATCCAGCCGATCCTGGTGGGGGAGAGCCGGATGGCATTGGCATTGGCACGGCGGTTAAACCAAGCCGGGATCTGGTGTCCGGCGATCCGGCCACCCACGGTGCCTAAGGGACAGGCCCGATTGCGGGTGGTGATCAATGCGGGCCATGAGCCGGAAGACATCGACCGCTTGCTGGCGGCGTTGGCGGATGCGAGAGCGCAGGAGGGGGCTTATGGGGATCGCTG
The DNA here is from genome assembly GCF_039543565.1 of Ferrimonas pelagia. Taxonomy (NCBI): domain Bacteria; kingdom Pseudomonadati; phylum Pseudomonadota; class Gammaproteobacteria; order Alteromonadales; family Ferrimonadaceae; genus Ferrimonas; species Ferrimonas pelagia. Next base: position 74,858 of record NZ_BAABJZ010000015.1, read on the forward strand.
AATGCTTCGCATCTGCGGCGGCCAGTTACGATCAACACGCGCAACTGCAACGACGGATCGGCCAGCGCTTGCTGGCTGCGGCTAAACCGGCGCCTTTATGGCTCGATCTTGGCGCGGGTACGGGGTTCATCAGTGCGCAACTGCCCGCCAAGCAAGTGATCGCGTTGGATCTGGCGCTGCCGATGTTGATGCAAGGGCGCATCAGTGGCCGTTTTGAGCAGGCGCTGTGTGCAGATATCGGGGCACTGCCGCTGCGCGATGATTGCATTGATGCGATGGCGGCTAACTTGTCGATGCAGTGGTGCCCGGATCTGACGCAGGCATTGGTCGAGTTGGGCCGGGTGATCCGAGCGGATGGGCAGTTATTGTTTACCCTGCCGATCGCCGGATGCTTTATCGAGTTGGATGCCTTAGTGGCGCAACGGACGCTGGGTTGTAACCGCTGTCCGGAGGTCGGGCAGATCGAGCAGGCGCTAGCGCACTCGGGTTGGTGCGGCAAGCTGCAGGAGGTGACGGAGCGGATGTATTTTGATAGCGCCAAGGCGTTATTGCGCCATTTTAAGGCTACCGGGGCCCACTATCATCGCGAACACCAAGGGGGCCTTAAAGGGCGCCGGTGGTGGCGGCAGGTGGAAGCGGAATTGGAGCGCTTTCGTCAGCCGGAGGGGATCCCGCTGACCTGGAAGTTGTTGTTGGTGGAGGCCGTTCGAGCATGATCTACTTTGTGGCCGGCACCGATACGGATGTGGGCAAAACCTGGGTGTCAGCGGCGCTGCTGGCCGCGGCTCAGACGCAGGGGCTGAGTACGTTGGGGTTGAAACCTATCGCGGCGGGGTGTGAGCCGACCCCGCAAGGCCTGCGCAATGGCGACGCCTTGGCACTGCAGGCGGTGAGCTCGGTGCCTGTACCCTATGAGCTCTGCAATCCCATTGCGCTGGCCCCCCCGATCGCGCCCCATGTGGCGGCGGCTGAGAGCGGCCAGCCTTTGAGCGTCGACAGGCTACAGAATTGGCTGGCGCAACCTGCGCTGCGCCAGGCACAAGGCGAGGCAGCGTTGTGCCTGGTGGAAGGCGCCGGTGGCTGGCGCTTGCCGCTGGATCGGCGTCATTGCTTGCCAGACTGGGTTCGGCTGCAGGGCTGGCCGGTCGTGCTGGTGGTGGGGATGAAGCTTGGCTGCTTGAATCACGCCTTGTTGACGGCAGAAGCGATCCGGGCCGATGGACTGACGTTGGCTGGCTGGATCGCCAATCGGATCGATCCGGCAATGAGCCATTATCAGGCCAATATTGACACCTTGCAGGCGATGTTAGGTGCGCCGATGCTGGCGGAGATCCCACATTTGGCTGATGGCAGTGATGCGAGCGGTTATCTGTCGATGGCGGTGCGCCACCTGATTGGGCAGTGAGAACTGCTTTCTGTTTAATATCAATATCCTAATATGATAGTCAGGATCGAGCCTCGTGGGTCACTCTGTCGTCCATGGTACGCCGATGAGTAAGCGCAATGCGCCCAATATCACAGTTATTCTTATCGAAAGTCGCCTGAACCCCGGAGAGTTCAGCCATAATGTAGGGATATCATAGTGAAGGTGGGATGTTGATGCGTATTTGGGTGGTGCTGGTATTGTGGTTGTTCTCCGGCTTTAGCATGGCATCCAGCGCAACCATTTGGTTTCAGTCTGAATCGAGCCGGGCTGCCGCTGTCGAATTGCGGGCTCAGTTGACGGTGTTGGCGTCGGCGCAAGTCGAGCCACGCTTCGCTCATCTTTTGCATCAGATCCAATCTGCACAGAGCGACGCGCAGTTGAGTCCGCTCTACTCAGAAGCCTATTGGTTGGTCAAAGATTACTGGCGCGCGTTGGCGACGCAACCGGCCGGTCAATTGGATCTGAGTCAGCCCTTGGCGTTGTTGCCTCGTACGGGGGCGGTCAGTCGTCTGGCGCAAAACAGCCATCAAGATCAGTTGCTGCCTGCGGTACTGGCGCTAGAGCCGAAGGTTGATGATTATTTGAGTTTGCGCAATTGGCTGATGCGTTACCTCTACTTGGCGGAAGAAGCTCCGCAGTTGGTTCGACATGCCAATGTTTTGATTAAGCCGGGTGAGCGCAGCGATGAGATCGTCCAGATCCGTCAGCGTTTGCGGCAACTTAAGTATCTGCCCGAGGCCTCGGCCGATCCCAGCTATGATGGACAACTGCTTGAGGTGGTGCGCCAGTTTCAGCGCGAGCATGGGCTGAGCGACGATGGCGTGATAGGGCCGCAAACCCGGCACTGGCTGTACCTTAATTACCGAGAGCGTGCGCGGATCTTGGCTCGAGCGATGATCCGTCAGACGCACGATCGTGCGTTCTTCACCGATGAATACTTGCTGGTGAACATTCCGGCGTATCGGGCGCAATGGGTGTCGCAGGCACAGCCTTTGTTTGAGGCTAGGGTTGTGGTCGGCATGCCCACCCGACAGACCCCGACGATGCACACTCAGCTTCGGCATGTGGTGCTTAACCCGCGTTGGAACGTGCCACGCTCTATTCTTTATCGGGATCTGTTACCGAACATTGCTCAGGACGGTCATTATGTGGAAAACAATGGCTTTGAGGTGATCGGTGCCGATGAAGAGGTGCTAGATCTGACCCCTCAAGCGTTGCAGGCATTAGCGCAACAAGGCTTTCCCTATCGACTGCGCCAGCGCTCAGGCACGGGTAACGCGTTGGGTCGTTATAAGTTTTATCTGAATAATAGTCGCGCCATCTATCTGCATGATACCCCGAGTCAGGGCCTGTTTCGTCACAGCCGGCGTGCGTATTCCTCCGGCTGTGTGCGGGTAGAAGGGGCCGACGAGTTTGCCATGGCGCTGCTGGCTCGCAACCAGACATCGCCGGAGCAGATCGCGGCTTGGCAGCAGATCTGGCAACCCAAATGGGTGGCGCTGTCCTCGCCGCTGCCGGTATTTATGGTGTACTGGCCCGCTTGGAGCGAGGCGGGTCGGCCGCAGTTTCGCGACGATCTTTACCATATGGAAGGTGACATTGATCACAAGATGGCGTCTTTGATCAGTGTGGTTGAGCGCAATTAAACGAATTCAAAACCGTAAGTTAATCGCTTAAATCGCTAGCGTAGCCGCTTAATCGGGCTTGAGAGCGGAGAAAAACCTCGGTAGATTGTTGCTCCATGTGAGGTAAAGTCACATGTGTTCGACTACTTGTGGGATGAACAATGACCGAGATCTGTCGGCAACGACGCCGTTTGTTAGGAGCCTCCGTGGCCACCATGGCCTTGGCAGGGTTACCCAGTTTGAGTTTCGCCAGTAGGGCGACCCCCAAAGTCTTGAGTTTCTATAACCGCCATACCGGTGAAACCGGGCGGGCTGAGTTCTGGCGCGACGGTGGCGTTGTCGAAGCGGGCGCGGAAGCGCTCGACCCCCTGTTGCGCGACCACCGTCAGAATGAGGTGGCGGCGATCGATCGACGTTTATATCACTTGGTTTCGGCGCTCACCGAGCGGCTGGAGTTCCGCGGCGACATCCATGTGATCTCGGGTTATCGCAGTGATAAGACCAATGAGATGTTGGCCGCTCGTTCCGGCGGCGTTGCCAAGAAAAGCTACCACACGCGAGCCATGGCGGTGGATATTGCGTTGCCGGGGATCGCGTTAGAGCAGGTGCGTGACGCGGCGTTGGCTTTGGGACTTGGCGGGGTCGGTTATTACCCTCGCTCCGGGTTTTTGCATGTGGATACTGGACCCGTGCGGCGCTGGTAGCAGCATTAGGGTTCGGCGGTTGTTGCTGACTATTCGCTGTGGTAGACTCCCCCAGCTTTTTCGGAAGCACTGTACGGGCCTTGGTCGCAAAGGCCCGTATTTATTTGTTTAAATAAAAGGTTTTTACCATGTCTATTACTCTGAATGCCAAAGTCCGCACCGACGCGGGGAAAGGTGCGAGCCGCCGCCTGCGTCACGCTGGTCTGATCCCAGCCATCATCTACGGTGGTGAGGCTGCTCCAGTTTCTATCGAACTGGATCACGATAAAGTACTGCACGCTCAAAACGAAGATGCTTTCTACACCGACGTTATCACCCTGTTGATCGACGGTACAGAGCAGCAAGTTAAGGCGCAAGCCATGCAGCGTCACCCATACAAGCCGAAGGTTACTCACGTAGACTTCGTACGCGTTTAATTGCGCGCTTGATGGTAAAAGGGCACCCTTCGGGGTGCCCTTTTTGGTTTCTGATGTTTGTCTTTTCCCCTAAGTTTCCACGATTAAAGTGAGGGAATCGGGTTATTTAGGGCTACGCTTGAGTCAGTGGGATCATCGTAACGTAAAGAGCTATGGATGGCTGTGGGGTGACGAGGGTAAGTGGTTTCGGGCATCGTAGCATTGCCAGCGTGGAGGGTATCGCTGTGCAGGAAATGCTACGATGAGATTGAATTGGCTGCCTGTTCTGTTGGTCGGGTGTTTGCTGGCGGTCCTTTTTGCCGCCGACAAGCTGTTTCTGCGCGCGTTACTGGACGAGCAGTGGCAACAGTTAAAGCAGGCCCAGCTCTCTACGCGGATGGTCGACCATACCGAAGCTTTGGGTGTGGCATTAAGCCAGCGAGACGATTTGATGGTGCGGCATTGGCTTAAGCGGCTTAGCCGTGACGAGCAGGTCGAGGATGTTTGGGTGATCTCACCGACAGGGGAGATAGAATATGCCATCGATGTGCACAGCGAAGGTCAGCACTTTTCGGTATTGCCGCCTCAGATCGGGAAAGAGCTGGAAAGCTGGTTGCGGTTGCCTGAGCATCGACTTTTCCCCTATGCCGGTGAGCAGAAGCAGTTGTGGTTTGGCGATCTGACGCAAACCCCGATGGGTATGGATGGCGGCGCATTGGTGATCAGCACCTATGATCTGGCGGCTTTCTCCCTGACTGAGCAAGCCTATCAGAACATGCAGTTGGTGGGATTTGTCTTCGTTTCAGGCACCATGTTGTTGATAAGCCTGTTTTTTCATTTGACCGTTACGCGCCGGATCGCGTTGAGCATCGAACGGCTAAAGCGCTTTGCACGTGAGCGGGTGGTTGTGCCGGTCGCGAAGGATTTCTGGCGTGATCTCGAATTGTTGTCTCAGCAAATGTATGCGGTGTTTACGCAGTTGTTAGAGCAGGAAGCGTCGCTGAAAGAGCGTAATCGGCTGATCCAAAACACCTACGATAATATTGCCGATGGCGTCTTTATCACCGATGGTCATTTACAGATCAGCTACGCCAACCAACGTGCGGCTGAGATCTTCGGCTACCCCGCGGCGTTGGAATTGTTAGGCGTTAATATCGAGACTCTGATCCCGGAGTTTCCCAGTCGCTTGTTACATAACACTCAGCTTGATTGGTCCTTTCAACACCCTGATGGGCAAAAGCGGCAGTTGCGTTTGCGCTGGGATCTGTCGCGACATTCTGTGGATCAAAGCAACCAGTTCTTCGTGTCGGACCGCAGTGCGGAGGTGAAAGCCGAATTGCAACTGCGGCGCTTGGTGTTTCATGACAACCACAGCGGTTTGCTGAACCAAGCCGGCCTGGAAGAGGCGTGGCACTCTTTGTCTCGGGTCAGTGCTCAGGGGGAGTTATGGATCATGGCGGCGGTGGGGATCGACGATCTGAAAGACATCAACCTAGCATTTGGGCTTGAGATCAGTGATAGCCTGACCCACTACGTCGCCTCGAATCTTCCTAAGCAAACACCACGAGGGGGGCTGTGTGCCCGACTCGCACGTGATCGCTTTGCGTTTGCTTACCCCTTGCAGCAAGCGCAAGACGATCCCGAGGCCTTGTGCCGTCGTCTGGTCCAGCATTCGCACATGCGTTCGATGGCGGTGGGCAATAAGGCGGTGCGCTTCAGTATCTCTTGTGGCTATGTGCGGTTATTGCATACTCACGGGTTCGGCTCTGCCTTGCAGCGTGGTCTGACGGCGCTGGATGTGGCCCAAGAACAAGGCAAAGGGGAGGTGTGTCATCTCAGTGATGCACAGTTCCAGCGATTCTCCGATGACAACCGCTGTTTACTGCGTTTGCATAACGCCATCAGCAAGCGGTTGTTGCAGCTCTACATTCAGCCGAAGTTGGCGCTGGCCAACGGCCAGATCGTCGGGGGGGAAGCCCTGGTGCGTTGGCAGGATGAGGGCAAGTGGGTCTCTCCTGCGGACTTTATTCCCATGGCGGAGCGGGCCGATATCATCCATTACATCGATCAGTACATGATCGAAGCGGTCTGCCAATTGGTGGCGCGGATCCGTCAGCGGTTTGGAGCGATGGTGTTGGCCGTCAATGTGTCGGCAAAATACTTTGGCCGTGAGGAGTTTCGGCAATACATTCGCCATACGGCAACCAAGTATCAATTACAGCCTGGTGAGCTGGAGATCGAGATCACCGAATACAGTTTATTGGAGATCAGCAGTGGCGTCCGCCAGTCGATGAGTTTGCTGGAGCGGCTGGGGATCGGCTTGGCGATCGATGATTTTGGCACGGGGGCTTCCAATCTATCGAGCCTGATCTCCTTACCTATAAACCATGTGAAGATCGACAAGAGTTTTACCGAACAGTTGGTGGGCAGCGGCCGCGGCCGTTATGTGGTGGAGTCGATATTTGCCTTTTCTGAGCCACTTGGGATCCGGATCACCGCCGAGGGCGTGGAAACTCAGGCCCAGCGAGAGGCGCTGGACCGATTGGGTTGTGACTATGCGCAGGGCTTCTTATTTTATCGACCGATGCCAGCCCAGAAGTTCGTGGAGCTGATGTCCGAAGCCCGCCAACAGGAGGCGTAAGGCTTAGTGCAGCGTATCCTTGTCGTCGGATGCGGTTGCACTCCAGCTGTGCAGATGGTTGAGCGCATCCTCGACCGCTTCGATCAGCATGCTTGGCTCAGGCTCCCCGCCTTGACGCCAGGCCACGGCGTGAGGATCGTCAGAGCCTAAGGTTGCGACGAAACCGAGCAGATCGGCACAAGAGTTGAGCTCTTCATACTGTTCTTGAGTCAACATTTCTTGCCAAGCCTCACTCAGGAACTGAAAGGCGGTGTACTGTCCGGCCAGCCAGTGGCGAAGCGGTTGGTGGATCTCTCTTTGGCCCAGAGCGTTGAGGTGCTCGCGCATTGCCGTTGGGATCAGTCGTTGTTTGCCGATCACCTCTTCATGGATCTGGTTGTACAGCACAAACAGCAGGTCCATGATCTCCTCTTCGAACGGCCAGAACTCTTTTTCGGGCTCTACCCCAGCAATGGCACTGCTCCAGATCGCGGGATCCAGCGTGTGAGGGTGGCAGTGGAGGTGTGCGATAAAGCCTTTGGCCTGGAGTAGATCCATCCCATTACCGGCGGCGCGGGGTAGTAGTGCCTCAGCCAGGCGTTTTTCGTCGTGCTTGTTGAGTTTGGTCTTCATCGACTGTTCTGATCGGGAAACGTGTGGTTAGGTTCGCACGTTTATGCAGAAATGCCAGTGAAGGAGCGGTGAAAATGTGCCGTGGCTCTCATCTTTTAGAGATGATAGTTGGCCTTTGCACCGTTTGCGGTGTGTTAAAAACGAACTGTGTTTGGCTAAGAGTGCTTGTTATTAAAAGGCTAATTTGCATTTGTTCCAAAGCTTTGGAATGGTTGGCCAGTGCGAGCTCTGCAGGCAGTAGAGCTGATTCCGAAGATGTGGGCAGGTGACCCAATTATGCAACAACGATTTAGCTTATCTAACGACTCACTGCTTTCCGGTTGGCCGGTTTCGTGCCTTATTTTAGCCATTATTGGTTTTCTGGTTGGCAGTGCGGTTTTAGTCACTTGCATAAATACGGCTGCATGCGAAAGCTCCGGTTTGTCCCTGTTGCTCCATTGTCCGATTGCCTCAGGACTGTTTGTCGTTTCTTTTGCTAATTGTCTGCCTGCGACGGTGACTTTGTTATTTCGAAGCGTCAATGCACGAGGTGAGATCTCCTGGCGAGATTGGTCTGTGATGGGAGTCGGTGCATTGATGAGCTTTTTCTATGGGATCTTGCTCTTAAATCAATTGAGTCAGTTCCTGATAGTTGGCTTGCACGCGTAGAAGCGTCGTTCCAGGCGCGGTCTTTGCTTGGGGTTTAAATTACGATGTGAATGGTGTTCATTGATAGTTTGAACACATCAGTGGAGGTGGCCCCTTATTTGACGTCGAGTCCGGTAGACTGCCGCGTTGTACGCCTTAGAGGCGAGGGTAAGAGTCATAATGGGAGTCGAATAATGCGGGTATGTGCTTTGGTGTTGGGGCTGATGATGAGCTTGGGAGCCAGTGCGAATGGCTCCCATATGGGTGGCAGTAAGATGCATGAGGCTAAGCTAAACGCGGATCGTCAACAGCATGATGCCGCTAAGCCTCAGCGCGAAATTCGGCATTATCACAGCTTTCGCGCGGTGGCATTCAAACCCAGCTGAGTCTCGGATTGAGCCTCGTTGAGCTCGCAGAGTTCCTCGAGTTGTTGCTCCAGCAAGTGAGCAAGAAAGGTCGGGGAAAATTGTTGGTAAAAGCCGTCAGGGGCCGATTGCGAATGCAGTCGGCCCTGTTTTTTTTGTTGGGCCAGTTGGCGCAGTAATCGCCGGTCTTGAGCATTCCCTTGCAATGGGTAGTGCTGCGAGGCCCATTGCGTTAATAAGTTGGCACTGTCACCTTGAGGCAACTGCGACAAGATCGGTTTGCCGCAGGCGATATAGTCAAATAACTTCGCCGCGATATGGCTGTCGGTCGTGCCCGGATCGGGCTCCCCTTTATTGACAAAGAGTAGATCCGTTTGCTCGAGGATCGAGCCAAGCTGTGATTTTGCCATGCTGTCGTGGCAGATCACTCGGTCAGCCACGCCAAGCCGATGCGCCCAATGCTCGACCTGATCATTGCTGCTACCGACGGACAGTAAACGCCACGGGAAGTCACTTTGAGCGAGCAGGGTTAGCAGGTATTGAGGCGAGCGACGAAAACCATCCCAGCCTCCGAGGTAGGTCAAGATAAGTGGTGTATCGGGCTTAGGATCGGCATGGCGTGTATCAAAGGGATGATCATAGCCATTGTGGATCAAGCTAACCGGCGTGTTGCTCAGTGAGCGATAGTAGGCTTGATCGCTGGGCGAGGTGACCACGAGATGGTCGGCCGCGTCGACCAGGCGTTTTTCCCAGCGATGATCGCTGCCGATCCCGTGGTAGCCTGAGCCTCCCCAGCCGTCTCTGAAATCCAGCACCAAGGGCAGGCCAAACCGATGCTTGAGTAACAGGCCAACGATGGCAGAGCTGAATGGCGGACAACTGACATACAAGCACTCTGGCCGCTCGCGCTTTATTTGGCGACACGCCGCGCGGTAGGCGGGGAGGATCCAGCCCCATTCAAGATCCAGCAGCCAGAAGTGGCGTGCGATCTCAAAGTCGTTGATGCTGCGCAGGCCAAGACACTGACGGAGTCGCTTGATGAGGATGGTCGGCCACTGCCAAAGCGGTTTAATGGGAAGACTTGGGACCCGCTCACAGGGCACGCTCTGCAGCACCTCGGGCAGCACGGCGCCTTGGGGGTGGAACGGCAGATCGCGGTCGGCACTGGTGATCACCCGGCACTGATGGGATTGTGCGCTGAGGTAACTGAGAAAGCGGACGGTTCTGAGGGTGCCAACCGCACTTTGCGGCGGATAGTAATAGGCAATGGTCAGTAGCTTCATACGGCCTCCTTGCTGTGTTGCGTTGGAGCGAGCGGACGGATCACCCGGGCGGGGACGCCGCCGGCTAAGACATTGGCGGGCAGATCCGCTGTCACCACGGAGCCGGCGGCCACCACGGTGCCGCGACCTATGGTGATCCCCGCACCGACAAAAACGCCGGTACAAAGCCAGACGTCGTTTTCCAACACTATGTCGCCGCATTGTTTGTCTTGTTCGGGCAGGCCCGCTGCGCGCTCTGGGGCGGAGAGTGGGTGGCCAGGAAAGCCGGCTAGGTGGCAGCGGCCCGCTAAGCGGACGTTGTCGCCAAGCACAACCTGGCCGGCGACGGCGATGTTGCACTGCCAGCCGATGTCGCAATTGTTGCCGATCTGTAAGTGGGAGCCCGAGCCGCTGGCGCGGCCGAAGAAGCTGGTTTTGCCACTGATCCGGCAATCACGGCCTGCGGTGATGGACAGTGGCCCGAGGATCTGCGGCATGCCGCTATAGAGCTGCAATCGGGGAGCTTCCTGAGTCAACCGGGCGCGAAACATCGGCGAGAAGTAGCCCCATTGAAGGGCGCCTTGCAGCAGGCCTATCAAGCTAAGGTGCAACTGATAGAGTGGGGTGAACAGCATTGCTGTTCGCGGAATTTGCAGGTTGCGAAGCCGTTTGTAACTGCGAAAAAGCCATTGGCTTAGAGGTGTATCCTGCTGTTTAATCCACACTTTTAGACTTGCTGAGGTCATGGGCTACGCTCTTTCTTTCCGAGGTTATATCCGGAATAAGCGAAGATCGGGCCAAGTTGTATCGTACCTTGCGTTGTGTGAGGAGACTCAATCGATATCGAATGAGTAGTACAGATCGAGTGATTGCTCTGTGGTGTCGGTGATCGCACTGACCGCCTCCAGCCAGAGCCGCTGCAGCAGATTGTATCGGACGGTCAGTTCGTTGATGGAGTCGAACACGCCGACGCCATATTTGATGTAGAGGCGCTTGCCGACAAAGGCGCTGATGGTGATCTGGGTTTCATCCCCGGCGCCCTCGGTATCGACGATCACATCATTAAAGCCGAGGCCCTCGCCGATGGTGGTGATCAGGCCGCCGGTGGTGCCGACGCCTAAGGACAGGGCGGCGGAGGTAAACAGCGAGCTACCCCCCTCGCTGGCATTGAGGCCTTGACCTCGGGTGAGGTAAGACAAGATCTCCTGTTGCTCCATGGCCGGCGAGGAGAACAGGGTCAGTTGCGGGGTCGCAGGGGTGCCGGTAAGGCGCACACCGGCGGTGACGTCATCGGCTTCGATCTCGCGCGAGGCCTCGACATCCAGGTTGGGCAGCTCTGGCGGCCCATTAAAGCTAAATTGCCCTCGGTTGATCTGCAGGCGCTGTCCAAACGCACGAAAGCGGCCTTGACTGAGGGTGAGCTCGCCAAACGCTTGCAGTGGCTGGCCGAGACCTTGTCGTACGGTGACGTCGCCACCCAGGGTGCCGCTGAGCCCCAGTGCTTCAATATCAATGACGTTGTCCAACTGAATACGAAGATCCATTTCCGTCCGGGTGTTTAGGGTGTCGGGCTTTTGTACCTGAGTGTCGACGAAGACCACGTCCTGACTGACTTCAACTGCGCCTTCCGGCAGAGATTCAAGGGTGAAAGAGCCTTGGGTGAGTCGTAAGTCGCCTTCGATGCCGATCCGCTCCGGGGTCAAGGATAAGTGCAGATCTGGCGTGGCTTCCAGCATCATAATGGGGGGATATAGCACTTGCAGTCGTTCGCCGGTGAGGTGTATTTGCGCCTCCAACCCTTGTTGCCAGCGAAATTGGCCCTCGAGCTGGGCTTGGCCGTCGCCCATCTTGCTGCGGCCACGCAGGGTGCCATGATCCTGCTGGAAATGCGCGTTGATCTGGATATCGTCCAGTTCGGTCGGGTTGTGGATCGAGCGCAGCTTGCCTTGGCTGAGGGTGAGCTCGCCGAGGATCTGCGGTTGACGCAGGGTACCGGCGAAATCGAGCTTGCCGTCGAGCACCCCAGTGGCATCGCTGAGATCGGTAAACCAAGCCAGATAGGGGGAGAGATCGAGTCCTTGGCTGGTGAGACTGCCCGATAGCGCGTAGGGCGGGGTGCTGGCCAGCGTCAATTGGGTGTCCCAGCCTCGGCCAGGTTCCAGGATGGTTTGGTTGTAAAACTGCAGGCCGCTCTTGCTTAAGCGCAATTGGGCTTGGAGTTGTTGCCATTGCAGCTGACTGCGCGGCAGACCCGGTCCTCGGTGCAGCTGCATTTCACCGCCGTTATTGCTTAATCCCATTTGCAGCCAAGGAAGCTCTCCGGGCTGCCAACTGATGCTGGCGGTACCGGTCAGATCGGCTTTGGGCTTGAGACGTTTGGGGAGCCAGGGCTTCAGCAGACTGGCGGGATCGGCATTGAGCTCGGCCGCCATCGCACCACGCTGGCCAATTAACGCCGGGCCGTTGAGGCAAAGCTCCGTCCCTCGGCCTAGCCAGCAGTGCTGACCTATCACCAGTTCCAGGGCGTTGAGATCCAGCGCCAGTGTCGCCGGTTGCTGCAAGGCAAATTGCCATTGGGGCCAGGTGAACTCGGCCTGGGTCCAATGCCCAAGCCAGCGTTGCTGCTGTGGCTGGAGCTCCCCGTCAAGGGCGAGATCGAGCTGTGTGTCTCCGTCGAGGGCAAGGCTTAGGCGCTGAGCCTGATGATCGCCATTAGCGCGTAGGTGCAGCGAGCCCAATGGCGTGTCGTCATAGTGCAGCGAGGGGGTTGTCAGGGTTAATTCAAATTGGTGAGACTGGCGTGGCTTATAACGTCCGCGTACATTCAGCCGGTTGCTGCTGAGTTGTTGATAGCCGAGCGCTTCTGCCACGCCGCGGAGCGACAGTTCTGGATCGTGTTCGGGGCCGCGCAAGCGTACAGAGAGCTCTGCGTTGCCGCTGAGTTCGGGCTGCCACTGTTGTATTTGATCACTGCGGATCTGACCGTCCATCCGCCAGAAGGAACGGCCTTGATCCATCACTAAGCCACCATCGAGTTCGAGCTCGGTGCCGTTGAGCGCCAGCGTCACTTGATCGGCAAAACCGTGCCATTGCTGATCCAGTTGACCTGTGCCCTGGGCTTTGAGCGGGTAGCCCCAGATCTGCCCTTGCAGATCGGCGTCGGTGATCGCCAGTTGCCATTGTTCGCCGCGCCAAGCGCCTTGGGTTTGCAGGGCTCCGTCGAGCTGTAGGCCCAGCTCAGGCAGTTGCTCACTGAGATCAAGCTGATTGGCTCGGATCTGCGCTTGCCAGGCATAGCCTTGCTGATAGTCCAGGCTGCCATTGAGCTGAGCTTCACCTTGGTTACTCATGAGGTTTGCGTGATGCAATGTGAGCCGCTGATCGCCATGCTCACCGATCATCAGCAGTTGTATCGGCTCTTGCGTGGCGCCCTGGAGCTGACCATTCAGGGTGAACCGCTGCTGATGCAGTGAGCCCTGGCTGTGGGCGCTAAGATCTTTCAGTGTCCATTGGGGCTCGCCTTGCAGCGGCCAATGCAGCTGGTTGGCTTGGATCTGGGCCTGGTACGGCAGGGCGGGCTGGCTGAGATCGAGCCGGGCCAGTAATTGTCCCTGCTGCTGCTGGGCACTGTCGATGGCGACATCAAGCTGGCGAAAACCACCAGAGATCTGCGCGCTCAGTGGCTGTTCGTGCAGTTGCGGTAGCCAGGGCAGTTGCTTGAGCTGACCTTGGAGCGCGGCGGCCATCGGATAATCGTCGATGAAGTCGATGCTGAAATGGCCCTGGGCATTGGCCCAATTGTGGCGTGCGTCAAAACTGGTCAGGCTCAGTTGGGTATGGTGCCAGCGGCCGTGGGTCGCGAGCGCTTCGATGTGGTGGTGCTGATCGCCGATCAACACGTGGCTGTCGCTGATCTGAGCACCTTCCAGCAGGATCTCAAACGGCAGCTGTACCTCAGGCAATGACGCCAGCGGCCATTCCTCGCTGTCAGCGCCATCGCTGAGCGGGATGATAATGCGCGCGGACTCGAGTTGGGGCTGTTGCAGGGCGAGTAGCACCGGGGTCAGCTCAACGCCACTGCGGATCCGATCAGCCTGATAGTGCATCAGATCGATCCGGACATCGATCTGACGCAGATCGGCCTGTTGCACCACAATGCTAAGGGGCAGCGGGATCCCGGCGTATTGACCCTTAGGACGCGCGGGGGGTGGGGAGGCGGGCGGACGGGTGTCGTCCTCGAGCGTAACATAGACCCGCACCGCGGCGGCATCGAGCTGCTCTGCGCAGATCCGAGCTTGCAACAGGCAGTGGAGTTTCCACTGAAACTCCGCCTCATCCACTTCGACGGTGACGTTGTCGAGGTGCAGGGCAAAGTGGTGCAGCGCCAGCCCGCGATTCAGGGTGCCGCCACGATAGCTGAGGCTCAGCGGCGGGGCGATGGCATCGACGGTGGCGAGTAGCAGATGGGTGCCAAGCGGGGTCCCCAGCAAAAGCGCGAGCAGCACCAAGAGTACCAGAGGCACACTGGCGAGGAGCAGGCCGATCTTACGGAGCTGGGCACGCAACGTCATAACTCGGCTCCGATGGTGATGTGCAAACGCCAAGGGTTATCGGATTCGCTGATCCCAACGCCAATATCTAAGCGGATGGGGCCGATAGGTGAGATCCAGTGTAGCCCGCCGCCAACCGAGGTCACCACCTTAAAGGCATCGGAATCATACACATCAAACGCGTTTCCGCTATCGATGAAGGCGGCCAGGCGCCAGCGCTCAAACAGGTAATATTGGTACTCGACGCTACCGACCAAAAGATAGCGGCCACCGACACTGATGGTGGTTTCAGTGTCTTCGCCTTCATCGACCACGGCCTTCGGGCCTAAGGTCTGATAACCAAAGCCCCGTATGGATTGGTCGCCACCGGCAAAGAAGCGCAGCGAAGGGGCGAGATCCAGCAGCTCGTCATCGTCCACCAGATTGAACCCCAGCTCCAGACGCGAGCTGAGCCGGTGCTTGGGCCAGGGGGTGGCGATCATCCTCAGCTGACCGCGAAAACGTGTGGTGCGTTGATCGGATCGGATGAAGGGCTCGCCATGCTCGAGCTGATAGTGCTGACGAAAACCCGCACTGGGATCCAGTTGTGGCCCGGAGCGTTGCGTGTGGGTGAAGCTGATCCCCGGCAGGATGTAATCGGCGGTGGGGCTGAGGCTGGCTTGCTGCCATGACTCGCTGAGGTAACGCAGGTAGAGGGTGCGGGTCCAACCGCCGCCGGTGACGGTTTTGCGGCCAACGGCGCCCTGGTATTGCGTACTGTCGATATCGCCAAATTTCTCTTTGCCGACGCTGGCGCGCAGCTGTAGCTGATCGTTCAGTGGGTGTTTGATGGGGATCCGGTAATCGAAGCTGAGTTTGGGGTTGAGTTCAGACAGTTCCGCTTTGGTCTCCTGGCTGTGGCCATGACGATTCACCACCGGGGTGCGCCATGTGGTGGAAAGCCGAGCACGGGTATCGGTGGCATAGCCGATCCCGACATCAAACGAGTGACGTGGCGGCGGCGATAGGCCGGCTTCGATCGGGATCACGCCATCGACGGCCCGGGCTGGATGGGGCAACACCTTGACGTCTTGAAAGTAGCCGGAGCTGAACAGACTGTTGGTCAGCTTACCTATCTCTGAGCTGTGGTAGGGCGTACCTGGCTCGAAAGTGACCAGCTTCTGCAGTAGATCCGGGTTGAGCTCCGAGGCCCAAAATTCCACCTCGCCGAGGCGGTAGCGTAAGCCGCTTTGGTAGAGCAAGAGCAGATCGGCCTGGTTGTTGTCGCGATCGATCTCCAGTCGATGTTGCGTCATATCGCCATCGAGGTAGCCCCGGACCAGACCCATTGAGATGATGTCGGCCTTCAATTGCAGGTAGCGGCCGTGATGGACGGGATCCCCCGGTCGGATGGTGATGGCATCGAGTCGGGCTTGAAACACGGGATCATCCCGGGCCTCGCCTTCGATCAGGACGAGGACGCGGTTATAGCGTACCGGCTCACCTGGGGTGATGCTCAGAGTGAGCTGCCAATCGCCTGCTGTACGCTGTAGATCGGACTCAACCTCGGCCCGATAGTAACCGAGTGCTTGCAGCGCTTCATCCACCCGCTCTTGATAGCTAAAGAGAAAGCTGGCGCGGGTGGCTGGACTGTCGGGCAAGGGTGATAGGTGGGCACGGACATTGTCGGCCAAGTTGCCCTTGATGCCCTTTAGGGTCAGCTTCAGTCCGCCGCTGGCTTGCATCACCTCCCCCCTTGCTGCAGCTCTTGGCTCGGGGCCGCGGGGCGCCGGTGATTGTGGCTGCGCTGAGAGTGACGCAGGTTCCTCCTTCGTCGGGGACGCGTCAGTCGCAAAGGCACTGGCAGTCATCAGCATGAGGAAGAACGCGATGGGTCGCAAAGCCACTCCAGAGGTTATGGATGAGGAGATCGGCCGGTACCCTCATCCTGCAACAAGAAAAGCGAATTAATTTTAGTATCTTAACAGTTGATAGCCAATCTCTCAGCATGATATTAAGGGCAGGTTAACAGGGAGTTTGGAGTCTAGGATGCTGTTCTGGCGAGTGATGTTGGTGCTGTTGATGGTGATGATGGTGTGCCAGAGTGTGAGTTGGCTATTGAATGGTGGCCTAAGCATGCTGCAGTGGTTGTTGTTGTGTGTCGCTGTCTTACTGTTTTTCCCCGCCTGTGGTTACGCCTACAACTATCCCATCGTGCCCCGCTGGTATGCCATCGTCTGTGCGTGCATTCTGTTTGTCACCTTTCAGTTTTCTCTGGCCACTTGGCTGTTGGTCTGGATGAAGCACCCGCAGTTGTCTGCTTTGCTGCCGTTGATGGTTCACCTCTGCGTGGTGATGATCTTTCTGTACCCCGTATGGCAATACGCTTTCAAGTCTCCGCAGCTCTGGCAGGCGCCCAAAGGAACAACGCGAATGCGTTTTTAGCCTAGAGCCGGTCAAAGATCCCGACCGGCGCAATCGATAGAATGGTCACCGTTGCGGCCTTGAAACGGCTATCTTTAGCGAAAGAGTCATAGGCGAAGAGGTGCAGGATGGAATCGGTTAAAGTGCGAGATTATATGACGCGTCACCCGGTGATGCTGACGACGCAGACGCCGTTGTCCAATGCGGTTGAGGCTCTGCTAAAGGCGGGGCAAGCCGGGGCGCCGGTGATCGACTCGGAAGGCATGCTGGTTGGATTTGCCTCGGAAAAAGATTGCTTGTCGCTGCTGCTTAAGAGCAGCTATCACTGCGATCTGACGGCCACGGTGGCGGAGGTGATGCGCCCTGATGTGCTGACGGTCACGCCGGACGATTCGGTGTTGGCTTTGGCCGACCAGATGTTGGGGGATAAACCGAAGATCTATCCGGTTGTTGAAGCCGGTAAGGTGGTGGGCATGATCGATCGGAGCAAGGTGTTACAGGCAGTCTCGACCCACTTGAAGGTTTGCTTCCGTCACGCGGTTTGAGCCCGTGCTGACCGGCTGAGGGGTTGCTCGATTTCATTAAGAAAAGCTGCAAACTGGTTGTCACTTTGGCGTACCATTACGCCATTGAGCGTATTGGAGAATTGAGCAATGAAAAAGCAGATCTGGGAGCAACTGCGACGAGAAGCTGAGTTTGTGACCCAGAATGAGCCACTGCTCACCAGTTATGTCCATACCTGTATCTTAAGTCACCGTAGCCTGGGCTCGGCCTTGAGCTTTATTCTGTCGAATAAGGTGGCGGATGAGGTGATGTCGGCTGTGGTGCTGCGTGAATTGCTGGAAGAGGCGTACGCCAAGGATCAAGCCATCATTGACCATGCCGCGTTCGATCTCGAAGCGGTGTTTCAGCGCGATCCGGCGATCAAAACCCAGCTGACCATCTTGCTGCACCTCAAAGGGTTTCAGTCCATTCAGGTCCATCGTTTGGCCCACTTTTTGTGGAACAATGGCCGTGAGGCGTTGGCGTTGTTTTTACAGAGCCGCAACTCAGAGGTCTATGGTGTCGATATCCATCCCGCCGCCAGCATTGGCAAGGGCGTGATGTTTGATCATGCTACCGGGATCGTGGTGGGTGAGACGGCGGTGATCGAAGACAACGTGTCGATCTTGCAGTCGGTGACGTTGGGCGGGACGGGGAACGAAGAGGGCGATCGTCACCCGAAGATCCGCTCGGGTGTGATGATCGGCGCCGGTGCCAAGGTGCTGGGGAATATTGAGGTCGGCGAGGGCGCTCGGATCGGCGCCAATTCCGTGGTGCTGAATCCGGTTGCCGCGCATGTGACTGTGGTTGGGATCCCGGCTAGGGTGGTCGGGAAACCGGCCTGCGATCAGCCGTGCGAGACCATGGATCAAAACTTCCTCAGCGACGGGATCTGAATCGGATTGTGTGCTAAAACGCCGCGCGATCGCGCGGCGTTTTGCGCTTTGTGGGGCAACTAGATCCAGACGACTCGGATCGCCAACACGATCAGGATCAGCGCCGTTGCCCGATCCAACCACAAGGTATTGTGTTGCAGCCAGCCCATCAGCGGGGTCCGCGCTACCCCAGCAGCCACCAAGCAATACCAAAGGGCGTCGATCCCGCCGGCGGTGGCCATCATGATCACCTTTTCCGTCCAACCCGCGTCGGCACGGACAAACTGACTGAACAGGGCGATAAAGAAGATGGCGATCTTGGGGTTGAGAAAGGCCACTAGGAAGCCGCCGCTGAAGCCGTGATAGCGGCCATAACTGGCTTCGTCGTTTGATGACGTCGTTGCGGGCTTGGGCTTTATCGCCTGCCAGGCCAGGTACACCAGGAAGGTGGCACCCAGATAGCGGATCGCTTCAAACAGCCAAGGGGTTTGAGTGATCATCAGACCCAGGCCCATGGCGACCAGCAGGGCGTATAGGGCGATCCCCAGACCATGACCGATGGCGGTGGCCATGCCCTGCTGGATCCCGCCTCGTACGGTGTTGCGGATCACCAGTGCCAGAGAGGGACCTGGACTCATGGCGCCTAAGGTACAGATGGTGGCGAGGGAGAGCCAAAGGGTGAAGGTCATGTTGAACTACTCAAATATCATCGGGGACAAAAGGATAACCGAATGATCGCGGAGGAAAAAGCGGGGCTGATGCGGTCAGTTCGCTTCGGGTTTGCTGGATGCAGGTCAGAGTGGCGAAAATTCTGAACTAGACTGATAAGCAAAGCCATTTTCCCCAGTGATGGCGATAACATAAGTGAACAAATAGCGCTCAATAAGGCTGTGGTTTTTTGTGAAAGGACTGTTCACTGTCCTTCAGGCTCGGTAAAATCCTCAGTCTTATTTGAAAGGTATGACCTAATTACCACGCACACAAGGTTAGAGTTATGATCCCTGCGGAACGACAACGAATCATTCTAAAAATGCTGGAGTCTCGTGAGATCTGCACCATAGGTGAATTGACCGAGAAGCTCGGTGTTTCCCATATGACGGTGCGGCGGGACATTGCCAAACTGGAGTCGAAAGGTCGGGTGTTTTCCGTTGCCGGCGGGGTTCAGCGTACGGAAACCGTGCGGGAAGAGATGACGCTGAAGACCACGAAAACCCACAACATCAACGTTAAACAAGCGCTGGGGCAGAAAGCCAAAGAGATGATCCCAGAGCGATCCACGGTTTACCTTGATGCTGGCTCAACCATGATGGAGGTGGCCAAGCAGTTGGTCGACCGGGATGACATTTTGTTGGTGACCAATGATTTCTTTATCACGGCGTACATGGCCGAGCACGGTCGCTGCGAGATCTACCATACCGGCGGTAAGGTCGACAGGCGTAATAACTCCTGCGTCGGTCAGCAGGCCAAGTCCTTCTTGCGTCAGCTGAATATCGATGTCGCCTTTATTGCCACCGCTTGTTGGGACAATCGAGGCATTTCCAGCCCAAGTGAAGACAAAGTCGTGGTGAAGCAGAAGGTTGCTGAGGTCTCGCGCGAAGTCGTATTGGTGTGTGACTCGAGCAAGTACGGCAAAACGGGCACCTTCCTGGCGCTGCCAAACGAAGCCTTCGATCGCATGTTAACCGACAATGGTCTGCCTGAGCCTTATGCTGAGCAGCTGGCACAGCAAGACATTGAGGTGATCCGCATCGAGCGTTAAGCCGAGACGTCCGAAGGATGACTCTGGGTTATCGAAGCGCCTTGAGCCGTGCAATACCGAGACTTGGGATGCTAGCGCACTCAAGTTTTGTGGATTTAGAGAGGGTCTATGACGCCAGCAATTAATGCCGCTAAAAAGGCCAAGATCGCGTTTCAGGTGCATCAATATCGCCATGATGCCAACGCGGCTTCCTATGGTGAGGAGGCTGCACACGTTCTGGGGCAGGATCCAGCCCGGGTGTTTAAGACTCTGCTGGCGGCCGATGAGGCAGGACAGCTGTTTGTCGCGGTGGTACCGGTTGCGGGGAAACTGGATCTGAAAGCCTTGGCCAAGGCGGTAAAGGCAAAGAGGCTCACCATGGCGGATCCGACGGCGGCCGAAAAGGCCACCGGGTATGTGGTTGGGGGGATCAGCCCGCTCGGGCAGAAAAAGCGGCTATCGTTGGTGCTGGACAGCAGCGCCGAGCGGTTTGATACCATCTATGTCTCCGCCGGGCGGCGTGGTTTGGAGATAGAGTTAACCCCAGCCGATCTGCTGCGCTTGAGTCGCGGACAGTTGGCCGCTATCGGGCGGGACTGAGCCATGATGTCCGCGAGGCGGGAGCTCACAGAGGCTTACTGAGCCTATTTAAGCAGTGGATGATCGGCCGGCAGCTTTCCAGCGATCCACTTGGCGAGGCGCTGACGCATATGTAGGCCGTTTTCTTGATCGGCAGGCAGAGGCGTCAGCAGCTTGTCATTGACCAGCAGGCGGTAGATGCACTCGGCCTTTTGATCGGCAGAGTCGGTCGGGCCAAAGGTTTTGTAGCCGCGCTTGACGGCGTAATCTTGCCCCACTTGTAAGGCTTTCTTCAGTAACTCTTTTTCGTTTTTCAGCTTTTTCATGCGCGCCTTCCTGTGGACATTTGCCTACCACCATAGGGGATCGGGGGATAATTTCCAGCCCTGGATTCGACAATTTCGTGCGTCGCCAGGCAGAAATAACAAAGCCTGACGAGGGGAACTCACCGGGCTTTGAAATATGCAGCTTGATGTCGTGATGAAAGCGTAAGGCTGACTGCGCTCGGGCTGTGTGCCGGCAGGCGGATGGCGTGAGACTGGCCGTCGAACTGCACAGTTTTGTCTTGCGGTTCTGCCTCTTCATTTTGCAGAAACTGCACCAACTCACCGTCGCGTTTTACCTGTCAACTCCACTCGAAAACTGATCCACTTTGGTGCCGGTTTCGGCAATCGAAACCAAGGTTATTGGAACCGACGGCGGTGCGGTTGTTGACCGTCAGATCGCTGCCGTTGTTGCAGGAGGACCGGGCTTGAGTCAGCACCTGCGGTTGTGCCTTGGGCAGGCGCACAAAGGCTTCACTACGGATCTCATTGCAGACAACGCCAACACAGGTCAGGGCTTCGTTGGTCATGCCTTTGGTATCAGAGTTCAGCTAGGAAACGGGTACAAAAAACCCGCCAGATGGCGGGTTTAAGACGGATTAACGACTGATTAATAGCTGTCTTGGTGAACCGACAGTACGGCGCGGCCGGAAGGATCGGTAACCGCAGACAGACTTTCATCCCAAGCTAGCGCTTCCGGGGTGGAGCAGGCGACCGACTTGCCGCCGGGCACACACTCGGCCGCACTGGGCTGCGGGAACTGCTCAGCAAACAGGCGGCGATAGAAGTAAGCCTCTTTGGTGTCCGGCGTATTGTGCGGGAATTTAAAGTGGGCATTTTCCAGCTCGCTGTCGCTCACCTGGGTGTCGGCGTATTCCTTGAGCTGATCGATCCAGCTGTAACCAACGCCGTCACTGAACTGCTCTTTCTGACGCCAGGCGACGGATTCAGGCAGATAGTGAGCAAACGACTCACGCAGGATCTGCTTCTCGATGCGGCCCTCTTTGATCATCTTGGCTTCCGGGTTGAGGCGCATCGCCACATCCAAAAACTCTTTATCGAGGAAGGGCACACGACCTTCGACCCCGAAGGCGGCCATGGATTTGTTGGCACGTAGGCAGTCAAACAGATGCAGCTTAGACAGCTTACGTACGGTTTCCTCGTGGAACTCCTTGGCGTTGGGGGCCTTGTGGAAGTAGAGATAGCCACCGAAGATCTCATCGGCGCCTTCGCCGGACAGCACCATCTTAATGCCCATGGCCTTGATCATGCGCGCCATCAGATACATGGGGGTAGAGGCACGGATGGTGGTCACATCATAGGTTTCGATGTGGTAGATCACATCCCGCAGCGCATCGATCCCTTCCTGCACCGTGAAAGTCAGTTCGTGATGCACGGTGCCCAAGTGCGTCGCCACGTCAGCGGCGGCCTTGAGATCCGGCGCGTCCTCCAAACCAATCGCAAAGCTGTGCAGCTGGGGCCACCAAGCGGCGCTGGACTCGTCCTCTTCGATTCGACGGGCTGAGAATTTTTTAGCCAACGCGGAGGTGATGGAGGAGTCTAAGCCCCCGGACAGCAATACGCCATAAGGCACATCACACATCAATTGGCGTTTCACCGCGGCTTCCAGCGCCTGGCGCAGCTCGTCGCGGTTGGCATCGTTATCCTGCACCTCACCGTAGTGCTCCCAGTCCCGGGTGTAATAGTGGATGGGGTTGCCTTTGTGCGAATCCAGATATTTGCCCGGCAGGAACTCTTCGATGTGATTGCACGCTGGAACCAGTGCCTTCATCTCCGAGGCAAAATAGAGGTTGCCAGCCTCGTCTCGGCCTTGATAGAGCGGGATGATCCCCATGTGATCGCGGCCAACCAGATAGCGCTGATTCACCTTGTCCCACAATACAAAGGCAAAAATGCCGTTGAGCTTGTCCAGGAAGTCCACGCCGTACTTATTGTAGAGCGCGAGGATCACTTCACAGTCTGAGCCGGTCTGGAACTGATAACCAATGCTGAGCTCTTCCCGTAGCTCGCGATGATTGTAGATCTCACCATTGACCGCCAAGACCAGATTGCCGTCCGGGCTGTAAAGGGGCTGGGCACCGTTATCGATATCGACGATGGCCAGGCGCTCATGGGCCAGAATGGCGTGATCGTCGGCGTAGATCCCGGACCAGTCCGGACCACGGTGACGCAGTGTTTTACTGAGCTGCAGGGCCGACTGGCGCAGCAGCGCTGGATCGGATTTGAGCTCTAATATGGCAAAGATCCCGCACATAGGGACAACTCCTTGGACCTTATGATTGTTAGGGGGGGTGAAGTGCAGACTGCCATGGCGATCGGTGGAAACCAACCCCTTACCGAGCTGGAAGGCTGGATCGATTATGACGTGAGGTAAACTGGTTATGCACCGGGAAAACTCGACGCTTCGTGAGGTCGCCAGCGGAGAAAAACTCAAGCCAAGGGCCGCAAAATGTGCGGCCCGAGGTGGAGGGGGTTGAGGTTTATTGCGCAGGGCGAAGTGAGTGGAACTCACTGGCGGGCAGAAAGCCCGGCCAATACGCGCTGTTGGCTAAGGCTTGGCCGGCTTCAAAGTACACCTGGATATCTTGTAGGCTGCCGGTCATATCCCATTCAGGGCGGTAGATATCGCAGGTATTGTGATAGCAACCTTTCTGGAGTTGGCGTAGCTGCGCCTTGTAATCGGCGGTTTCTTGGTCCCAAGGGGTTTGCCCGCCGCGCGCATACACCGAGGGCACGCCTTTTTGCACAAAGCTAAAATGATCGGAGCGATAGTAACCGCCAGCTCCGGGATTGGACTCTGGGGCAATGGTGCGCCCCTGCCGCTGCGCGGCGACCACCAGTAGGGTCTCGAGCTCGGATTGGCCTTGGCCGACTAAGGTGTAGTCTCGGGTTTTGCCATAGACGTTGGTGCTGTCGATATTAAACAGTCCGGCGACGTGCTCAAGCGGGACGATGGGGTTGGCGGCGTAGTATCGGCTGCCCAGCAACCCCTGCTCTTCACCGGTGACGGCGAGAAAACGGATGGAGCGCTGTGGCGGCGTGCCGCTGGCAAAGCGTTCGGCGAGCGCCAATAGCGCCGCGATACCGGTGGCGTTATCCATGGCGCCGTTGTAGATCTTATCGCTCTGAGCGCCGATGTGGTCCCAGTGCGCCGTGTAGAGCACCTCCTCATTGGCGGACTGGGAGCCTGGGAGCAGCGCCACCATATTGTGGCTGGTCGCGTGTTCGATGGTCTGTTCAATGCGGGCGTTGGCCTTGATATTCAGGCTCACGGCGGTAGGGCCTTGCTGGGCGCGTTCCGCGAGGGCAAGCAGATCTAGCCCCGCTTGGGCAAACAGGCGTTTGGCGGCTGTCTGGCTGAGCCAGCCTTCCAACAAAGGGTGCGGATCGCGGCTGTCCGCCATATCCAGCTGTGGCCCGGTCCAGCTGTTTTGCACCACCAGCCAAGGGTAGGACGCGGGTTTGGTGTCATGGATGATGAGGGCGGCGGCGGCGCCCTGCCGGCCGGCTTCAGCGAATTTATAGTCCCAGCGGCCGTAATAGGTCATGGTACCCCCCTTAAACAGGGCGGGATCGGCGCTGGCGTAGCCCGGATCATTGACCAGGATCACCACGGTTTTGCCGGTCACATCGAGCTGGGCGTAATCGTTCCAGCCATATTCCGGCGCGTTGATCCCGTAACCGACGAAGACCACATCTGACGACTCTACGGTAACTTCGGCTTGGTCGGCAAAGCTGTTGAGCACCATATCAAACAGGTAGCGGTAGGTGTGCTCACCCAGGGACAGGTTGGCACTCTGGGTATGGAACCGTTTCATCGGCACGGCTTGGCGGTAGCTGTCGCCATTGCCGGGTTGCAGACCGATCTGACGAAAACGCCGCTCCAGATAATCCAATGTCAGATCCTCACCTTCGGTGGTCGGAAGCCGGCCTTGATAGCGATCAGACGCCAGCTCTTGGATGTCGGCTCTCAGTTGGGCCTCATTAAAAGGCGAAGGGGCATTGGGTTGGGAAAGGGGTACGCAGGCGCTGAGTAAGGGGAACAGCAGAAGTAAAATCCATTTCATTGTTGATCTTCTTTGGTTAATTGTATCTTGCACAGTGTGCCTCAGTCGTAGCCGGGCATAAATCTCTAAACCTAAACAAATTGTTAGCGTTCATATCTACGAACCCTCTCTTCGCTCGCGGGTAAAAATTCGTAAATTCAAGCCGTGATCGGTGCTGCCTCACGCCAAAGCCGTGGCTCCGATGATACGTTATGCCGCCCCACCGATTGGCGGGAAAAAAATAACAAATGCAATGGAGTTGATGGTGCCCAAAACGGTTTTCTTTCCCCGCCAGTCGCTGCTGACCGGCTGTATTCTCGGCGCCTTGGCGATCCCCGGAGCCGCTTTGGCGACTCCGGCGATGGACTCGGCGGCCAACGCCGCGCTGATGGCAGGTGGCGTCGATCTTAGTGCCACCCGTGACGAGCGCATGGGCTGGTTCCGCGATGCCAAGTTTGGCATGTTCATCCACTGGGGTGTTTACGCCATGTGGGAGGGCCAGTACCAGGGCAACGACACCCCACGCTACGCCGAGTGGATCTGGAACAACGGCCGCATTCCTGCCGATGAATACATCGAGATGGGCAACCAGTTCAACCCGGTCAATTACGATCCTAAGGCCTGGGCCGAGATGGCCGAGCAGGCGGGCATGACCTACATGGTGATCACTGCCAAGCACCATGACGGCTGGGCGCTGTGGGATACCCCGACCTCCGACTGGGGCGTGAAAGACACGCCTTGGGGCAAAGACTTGCTCGGGCCGCTGAAGGACGCGGCGACCGATGCCGGGCTGCGTTTTGGCTTCTATTATTCGCAGTCGCTGGACTGGGGTAACCAGGGCGACGAAGGGGGCGTGCATTGGGACAAGAGCTACACCGAGTACGGCCCGGACAAGTCCACCTGGCCCGAGCGGCTGGAGCAGTACCATGCCGAGATCGCCCGCCCTCAGGTGGAAGAGCTGACCACCCGCTACGGCGATCTGGATATCTTCTGGTGGGACATGCCTAAGAGCATCACCGATGATCAGGGTCAGCAGCTGGCGGACATTCTTTGGGGTAACCAGCCGCACATCGTCTCCAACGGTCGCCTGACCGGTCGGAATAACGCCATCGATTTCGGCGACTTCGACACCCACGAGCAGTCCATCCCGGCGGTGCCACAGCTGGACAGCTACTGGGAAAGCTGCATGACCATGAACCACACTTGGGGTTGGCGCGTCTCGGATCACGACTGGAAGAGCACCACCACCTTGATCCACAACCTCACCGGTGTGGTCGCCAAGGGCGGTAACTACCTGCTCAACATCGGGCCGAAGCCGGATGGCAGCTTCCCGCAGGCCTCCATCGACCGACTGCATGAGATCGGCCTGTGGATGGACGTCAACGGCGAAGCCATTCACGGCACCGAAGCCACCCCATTCCTGTTCCAACAGGCGTTCAATGGCGCAGTGACCCAGCGCAAACATGATGAAGGCACCACGCTGTACCTGCACGTTTACGACTGGCCATCCGATGGCGAGCTGCGCGTGTTGGGTGTGGGCAACGATAAGCTCAGTGCCTACCTGTTGGCGGACGACAAACGCAGCGCGTTAACCGTTAACCGTGACGACAAAGGCGTCACCATCGCCGTGGGCGGTGACGCGCCGGATCCACACAGCAGCACCGTGGTGCTGGAAGTCAAAGGCGAGCTGGATATCTTCGAAGTGGGCGGCGTGATGACCGCCGAGGGCATGATCCTGCGCGCGCTGGACTCCCAATATGATGGTGCCGTCTATGAATCCTGGGACAACAGTCTGTCGAACTGGACCGCTGACCAAGGGCCTGCAACCTGGAGCGTCGATTTCAATGAGCCGGGCCGTTACGCCATCGAGATGCTGCATGGCAATCTCGAAGACGCGCAGATGGCGTTGAGTCTGGGTGAGTACCAGACTGAGTTGTTCCTGCCAGCGACTGCCGATCTGCGCATGGGCCGTAAGCACCGCACCCCGGTGATCGTCGGTGAGCTGGAGGTGCTCAAAGGGGGCGAGCAAACCCTGAGTCTGATCCCGACTGAGGACAGCGGCGAGTTGCACTTCTCCGAGTTGACGGTCAAGCACCTGCCGGACGCGCTGCAGCGTCCCGATGGCAACATCACCCTAAATGCCCTGAGCGCTGACTACGCCGGTCAGTCAGAGGTACGTCGGGGTGCCCGGCATCTGCTGGAGGGTCAAAAAGAGACCTTCAATTGGATGTCGACCATCACCCGTCAGGCCGGCCACTTCGATGCGGTGATCCGTTATCAAAGCGAGCAGGCGCAGCAGCTAGCGATCTATGTAGGTGAGCAGCGCTACGATTTTACCCTACCGGCCACAGGTGCCTTCGTCGAGCCGCTGGATATCCACCTGGGTCAGCTTAACCTGAGCGAATCCGGAGCCACGCCGATCCGCATGGAAGTGACCGCCAAGGACACCATGGATTTCTACGGCATCGAGCTGTACGAAGCCAACTTCTTTGCTGCCGCTCAGGCCGAAGGGCAGCAGCTGAGCACCCAGTTCCCTATCGCCCGGGCCGCCTACAGTCATGTGGACAATGGGCAGCACCCGCAGGCTTACTTTGCCGATAAGGTACTGGACGGCAACTCGGAAACCCGCTGGCGTCCGAACATCAAAAAGGTGAAGCAGCGCTGGTTTGAGATCGATCAAGGTGAGGCGGTCAACATCAAGACCATCACCACCGAGATCACTGCGCCCAAGCGTAATGCCAAGCTGCTGGAGCAGTTGACCCTGACCGTCCGTTATCAGGACGCGAAAGGCCAGTGGCAGACGCTGGCGACCCTACCAGTGCTTAAGGCCAATGAAGGCTTCAGCGTCGATAAGGCCGCTCGCCTGTGGCGCTTCGAGTTTAGCGAGCAGCGCGGCAACTTCTCCGTGCGCCGGGTTGAGATGACTCAGTAAGTCCCCCGCAATTCCCTTAAGCCGCCTTCGGGCGGCTTCTTTGTGAACAAAACGAACGAGTAGAACAATGACACTAGGACGTTCTTTATCCTTGGCTGCCGGTAGCTCGCTGCTGCTGGCTGGCTGCGGCGTGCCCCAGCAAGAGAATGCCGCTCCAATGGCGCAGCGTGCCATGCCCAACCTGCTGATCATCTACGCCGATGATCTGGGCTACGGTGATCTGGCCATTCAGAATCCCCAAGCCAAGCTGACTACGCCCAATCTGGATCAACTGGCCCGTGAGGGGATCCGCTTTACCGATGCCCACGCCTCCTCGGCCGTGTGCACCCCCAGCCGCTATGCCCTGCTGACCGGCAACTACCACTGGCGCCGCAACCATGGCATCGTCGGCAGCTTCGATCCCTCCTATTTCAATCCGGGTGAGTACACCCTGCCGCTGATGCTGCAACAGGCGGGCTACCATACCGCCGCCTTTGGTAAGTGGCATCTGGGCTGGGATTGGGACGCGATCAAGCAACCCGGTGCCGAGGAGATCGGCGAGGGACGCGATCGCTACTATCCGGCCGATGCGTTTGACTGGCGTCAGCGCATTCCCGGTGGCCCGGTGGATCTGGGATTCGACTATTACTTCGGCGACGATGTCATCAACTTCCCGCCCTACACCTGGTTTGAAAACGACCGAGTGATCGGCGTACCCACTCAGCAGATGGACTTCGACAAAACTCCGCCGAAAGAGGGTCGCTGGGAAGCCCGCAAAGGCCCAAGCGTGGCGGATTGGGATCCCTACACCGTGCTGCCGACCCTGGCAGAGAAAGGGGTGGAGTACCTCAAGCAGCAGGATGGCGAACAGCCGTTCTTTATGTACTTCTCCCTGCCGTCCCCCCATGCGCCGATCATTCCCAACGATGAGTTTGATGGCAAAACCCAAGCCGGTGCTTACGGTGACTTTGTTTATCAGACGGATCACGTGATCGGTCAGTTGCTGGACACCCTCGAAGCACAAGGGCTGGCGGACAACACCATTGTGATCTTCTCCTCCGACAACGGTGCCGAGAAGTACATGGTGCAGCGCTGGCACAAGACCGGTCACGACAGCTCTGGCGGTCTGCGCGGCATGAAGCGCGATCTGTGGGAGGGGGGCCACCGGGTGCCAATGATCATTCGTTGGCCCGCTCAGCTTAACGCCGAGCAGGTGAGGGATCAGACCATCAGCCATGTCGATATTATGGCAACCATGGCGGGCCTGATCGGTACCAAGTTACCCGAGGATGCGGCACTGGACAGCTATGATCTGCTGCCGTTGCTTACCGGTGAACTGGGCGATGCCCAGCTGCGCAAAGGCACGGTACAGAACACCTGGCCTGGCGTTTACGCCATCCGTCAGGGGGATTGGTTGTTGATCGACCACCATACTGGCAGTCACAATCCTCAGGTGCCTAAGGTTTACTGGCAGCTGTCCGGCACCGAAGCGGATGACGAAAGCACAGCAGGCCACTTGTACAATCTGCGTGAGGATCTGGCTCAGAAAGACAATCAATATCAGCAGCATCCTGAGCGGGTTGAGCAGATGAAGGCTCTGCTGCAAAGCTATATCGATGAAGGGCGCAGCGTCACGCGCTAATTGAATGACTGCGGCTTACCGGGCCGCTGCCATCTTCAAAGGTTGACCTGGTGTTTTGAGATCGGTCGATCCTTTGTGGGCCAAGCCAGCTGTTCCGACAGCTGGCTTTTTCATGCTCTCCACTTTGGGCTCCTACCCCAAGGCTTCTGCGTGATCCCTAAATAACGGTTCCGAATTGTGCGACATCCAGACTTTACCCGCGTTGAACCCTCGGTTTGGGGCCAGCAGCACTTAGCAAAGGGGCACTGACACCGAGCAACTCAAGTTCCTAGTTAAAACGCATTGCGAGTTCCTAAGAGCAAAAGCCAGAGCCACAGGACCTGGAGGTCGGTATGCCTTTAGCAACGCTTCTCCCCTAGGAACTCGGAACTCATCCCTCTGAGCCAATGGGCCGTGTGAGCTCTGAATTCCCACCCAAATGGAGCATATTTAGGATCAGCCATTTAGCAGCTCATGGGACCCGCTCCTCCTGCAACCCACGGAACTGTTTCGTTGGTTTGAACACTCTTTTTGGAGCGCTTTTCCTGTCGTTGTCACAGAACACGGGTGTGGCGCGTGTGGGAAAACGATTGGCGTACAGGGGCAAGCTTGTTTGTGCATTTCGAGTAGCATCATACCCCACTAAAGCAAATATAAACCAATGATAGTGTTGGATTATTCCGTGTGGGCAGATGAATGTGTGACCGTGAGGTTGCGAGTTCAAGGCCTGCTGCTACAAAGGAAATGATTTTGAAACGATTGATGTTACTGGCTGCATTGGCCGCCCCACTGTCCATGGCTCAGGCTGAAGAAGCCAAAGAAGAAGCACTGATCGATCCGTCCGATCTGACTCGTGTTTATACCCAGGCCGCGGTGTTTGTGACTTCTGACGCCAACATTCGTACTTCTACTATGGCGACCGGCGCCTGGACTGACGATATCCAGTTCGCGGGCTTTGTCGAAGCCTACTGGGGCGATCGTAAAAATGAAGACGAATTCGGTATGGATTACCTCAATGGCCGTGCCCAGTACTTCCAGGTACACGGCATCAACAACGGCGTGATGCCTCGGATCGGCTTTAGCACCGACTTCATGCATTACAGCAATGTTGGCGCAAAAGACAGCAAGATCGCGGCGTTCGGAGCCATCGGCCTGATCAACCCGAAATTCACCGGCGGCAAACTGATGCTGTTCCCGAATCTGGCCTATGCCACCGGCTCTATGGGTGGGGAAGACGTGGATGGTTACGCCGCGAACCTGTACGCCACCCTGCCCATCGGCGGCCAGGGTGCCTTTATCCAGTTTTCCCCTGAGTTCCTGAGTTTGTCTGGCGATACCCTGAACATCGACACCATGACCTACAACGGCTTCATCAGTGCCCCGATCAACAAAGGCCGCACCCAGTGGTTGATGACCAAGATCTCCCACAAGAGTGAGACCATCAACGGTTTCAATGACGAAGGTGATCTGACCCTCGAAATTGGTTATAAGTGGTTCTTCTAATTCGGACCAACGTTCGTAAAAGCAATGGAACAAAGGTGGCTTAGCCACCTTTTTTCTTTACCCTATAGCGATATGTCAAAATCCAATCTTATTAACGTCGACAGCGACGTTGTCACCGAAAGGGATTATCGCATCCATGCTGGCTGGTCCCGTTTGCTGGCACTTGGTGAGGTGGCAAAGGATCTCCGTGCCCTGCGCGACCAGCTGTTTGCTCTGCCCGAGCAGAACAGAGAACTGGCGGCGTTACTCAAGGCCACCGAGCGTGTCGACCCGTTGATATTCGATGCCTACAGTCTGGCGATTTGGACGGCGCCATCGTTGCAACAAGCGTTGGAGGTTGCGGCTCACTTCTCGGCGATCCTTTGCGTTCCGCTGCGGCTCCATCTGCACCAAACCCAGTCGGGCGGTGCCGAGCTTTGGGTGTTTGATCATCTTTGGGAACGTGGCGATACGCCGGTGTCTACGGTCGGCGCCACCCTCTATCTCGCGACATTGATCCGCCTGTTTCAAAAAGCCAGCGGCGGCTGCTCCCTTGAGGTGATGATCGGGCCATGGCCTTATGCCTCCAATCAACTGAGTGTGGCAGAGCGGACACTGCAATGTCGGATCCAAACGGACAGCCGGCTGCGCAAATTGTGCTTTTGCCCGAGCCAGTTAGAGCGACCCTTACCTCAAAGCAATGAGGCCATCCACAGCAACAGTAAGAGTCTCTTGCGCGAGCAATTGGCGTTGTTGGAACAGCACAACATGGTGGTGAAGGTGCATACGGCGTTGTTTAGGCAAGCGGATCTGACTGGCGTGGATTCAGGGCGTATCGCGGGGCAAATTGGCATCAGCGTTCGTACACTCAACCGGCGCTTAGCGGTGCAGAAAACCAGCTTTCGAAGGTTGCTTGATGAGCATCGTTTGGAGCGGGCAATGGTGGCCCTGTCGCTGGGGCAAAATAATTTAACCGACATCGCCTACCAGCTTGGCTTTTCGGATCTGAGCAGTTTTTCCCGCGCCTTTAAACGCTGGACCGGGTACAGCCCCACCGAGGGTCTGCAGCTGTTTGCTAAGTAAATCGTTATGGCAGTGTCTCTCCCTATCAAAGGGCAGGGCGGCGGCATTTCGGTTGTGGGCGCTGGTGCCCGAGTCGCGTTGGCGAGGGCTAGTCTTTTGTGTGGAGATCATCTGCGCGGATCCCTCTGCATACCGGCAACCGTGGCGTTGCATCCGGGTTGATGTTGCGTTTACGTGGAAATAGGTCCATCAGGCTCTCAGTCTGCTTGCCCGCACGTGTTTGGCACCGCCATCAGCGGCGTAATAAAAGCGCTAGCCTCAGACTTGGGTATTTGGGTATTTGGGTATTGGGACGCAACCGTCCGTGGGAGCACAGTAAAAAAGGCTTTTGAGCGTGAGCTCAAAAGCCTTTTTGTTGGATCGCTTGTGGCCAAATGCCGTTAGCGAATCCATTGGGATGAAGCGCGCTTACTGAGCAGAGTCAATGACCAACTGGGTGATGTCGCCGGCCAGGCCAGGCTGATCCAGACGGAAGCTGACTTGCTTGCCGGACTCGCGGATCTTGTTGACGTTGTAGTGCAGTTGGGAGATCACATCGCCCCACTGGTAGTTAAACAGGGTCTGGCCGGATTGCAGGTGCTCGGTGACGTTGTACTCGGAGGCATAACCGGTCATGACGCCGTTAACAACGCGGTTCGGCGCATCGTGGGGAACAATGACAGGAACGCCATTGAGTTTGATCAGGCCGTTCATCACGCTACTTGGCTCGCTCAGGTGGCTCACGTAGTAGGAGGCGTGGATGAAACGGTCTTCCGGGTTGATGTTGCCGCCGGTGTGCAGGTTGGTGTAGAGGCCTTGAGTTTCTTTCTCGCCCCAGCCACGCTGAGCGCGGTCCAGGCTGGCCAGATGCACATCGAAGTCCGGCTGGTTGGTCATCACGTTGTACTGCGGACCGTGCCAGATCTTGGACTCGCCGTCGCGGAATTCGATGACGGCGGAATCGCCGGAGATATCCTGCAGGCTGAAGTGGATGTTCAGCGCCATATCGACACCCGGGATGGTCTCGGTCACGCCCGGGTTGGCTTGAATGTACTCAACCGCTTCAGCGACGTCGGCAAACTGAGAGATCAGGTGTTGTAGGTAGTGGATCACGCCTACATCGCTGGGCTGCTTGCCGTCCTTCACAACCATATTGTTATCAAACAGAACGTTACCACTGAGACCTGCGCTGTTGGTGGCGTTGGCGAGGGCGCCATAGGTCAGCAGGCCGGTGACATCGTACTTGGCGTCATAGGTGTAGTCGCCGCCCAGGTTGGCTTTGTAGCTGGTGCCTTTCGGGTAGTTGATCAGGGTAACGCCGGTGGGCTCCAGCCAGTCCATGGTGCGGCTGACGAAGGTGCCGTGTTCTTGGGTATCCCAGAACACTCGGGTGCAGGCGTCAGCAGCGGTGGTGACGCCAACGGCGAAGACGCCGCAGATCATGCTTTTTAACAGGTTGGGTTTCATGGTGATCGATTCTCGCTCTTGGAGTTGTTCGGTGATTGCCCCTAAGCATGCCCCACAAAACCAGCCAATCACACTGCACAATGAACGATAATCCCCATCAATACCCCCGTGACTGAAAATGCTGCTCGGCGCACGTTCGGATCCGATCGATCAGGGCGTTCTCCTTTAGCTTGTGGGGGTAAAACAGCGATAGCCCGAGTGAAGGGGAGTTGGCGATCTCGTCGACCTTCAGTTCATGGAGTGTGCCGTTCTTCACATGGGGCTGGGCCAGATCACGATGGATGACGGTCCAGCCACTGTGTTTCACCATCTCGATCAGCATGTCGGGATCGCTGATCAGATGATGTTGCGGTGAGAGCCGAAACAGCGCTGGGGCAAAGCGGACGTAGTCTTCACAGACGTATTGCTTTTCGGCGGCGAGATCTTCGATGGACAGTCGTGGCAGGTTGCGCAAGTCACTGCCACTGCCGGCGTAAAACCCCATCTCGCTATAGCCCACATGACGGAAGGCGATCTCCTTTGGGGGGAAGTAGCTGGCGTTGTTATGGGGCATAAAGGCGATGGCATTGGGACTGCTCTGCAGCTGCGCAAACACCGCCTCTCTTTCACCCAGTAGCCAGTTGGTCCTGACGTTGGGGGAGTGTGCCGTGATCGCCTGCTCTATCTTGATGGCCAGCGACCGGGGTAAAAACCCATCGTGGTAAAGGGTTAACTCCAATAAGGCCTCATTGAACAGCAGCTCAAATGAACGGGTGAGCTTTTCGGTACTGTGCAGCAGGTGCTTGGATTGGGCATAGATATGGTCGGCCGCTGCGGTCGGTTGCGCGCGTTTACCGACGATCTCGAACAACGAGACATCATAGGTGTCCTCAATGGCCCGCACCTGCTCGCGGATGGTGGTTCGGTCTTTGTGCAGCTTCCTGCCTGCGGCACTGAAGCTCTTCTCTTCGTAGGTGGCGCAAAACGCCACCAGAAGCTCGTAGGAAAACATGGCCGATACTCCTTGAGTTGTGTATTCAACTCAGATGTTTATTTGATGTTCCGTTGACGTTCGCTGCGGTTGCCAGGGCTTCGCAATTGGCGTGATGCGTGCAGCGCCATCGGGCCGGGGCGCACTCAGATCACCAGACTGTCTGCCTGTCGGTTCAGGATCGCCAGGGCAGTGGCGATCTCATCGTTGAGTTCGTCCCCCAGCGCGAAGAACAGGCAAAGGCCCTGGCGGTAATCTCGCTGCGCATCGCTGACCGCAACCTTGTGCAGCTGTCCTGCGGCCACCTTGGGGGCGGCGGTGGCGTTGGTCAGCAGGATCCAGCCTTCCTGTTTCAGACACTCGATCGCCAACTCCAGCGTGGCGACACGCTGCACTGCATTGCCCAATACCATGCTGGCCAGCTCGCCGGGGGAGGTGGTTTGCAGCTGCAGTTGTGACAACAGTCGCAGCTCATCCATGGTGACCGCCTGCCGAGAGGCCAACGGCGATTCCGGGTGGCAGTAGCTGGCCATCGCCATGCTGCCCAGATAGCGGGATTGCAGCCGAGCCTTGGTGCGCGGACTGTTCTCTGCCGCCATCAGGGCAAGCTGACAGGCGCCGGACTCGATGGCCTGGTAGGCGTCGTTGCGGCTGGCCATCACCAGATGGACGGTGAGTCTGGGGTAGTGTTGTTTGATCGCCGCCGTGGCTTCGGCAAGCCAGGCTGGCGGGATCATGGCGTCGTAGTAGAGGGTCAGGGCATCCAGTGGCCGATCCAGCAGGGAGAAGGCGGCCAGTGAAAAATCCTGCACCTGTTTGGTGACATTGGCGGCCCTTGGATAGAGCTTGTGGGCCGCGGGGGTCGGCGTGGCTTTGCGTCCTTCGATGGTAAACAGGGCGACGCCGATGGTGTCCTCCAGTGTCATCACATGCTCTCGGATGGTACTGCGCTCCTTGTCGGTCGCGCGGGCGGCGGCACTGTAGGAGCCATGTTGAAACACCAGGGTAAAGGCGTGGATCTGCTCTATCGATATCATCAACTGGATTGGTCGAGTTAGGGAGTAAATCATTCTAACGCTGAAACAAAAAGGCGCCAAGCTGTGCGCTTGACGCCTTTGTTTGCCACTGTCCCAATCTGTTGTTGAATGTGTAATTTGCTTTCAAGTGATGACTTTACGCATCAATCAAGTCCGATGCCGCGCTGGCGGCGGCAGCCAAAGAGGGCAGGCCCTCTGAAGGACTCTCCCGGCCTCCATCGTCGCAAAATCCTCGCTCCCATGGCCTGATTCTGCGGCACCGGTGCGAGTCGGCGTCCTGCCTCCGCGCACCGCTCCGGCCATCCTTGGCCCTCGGCCTTGACTCAATCCATTCCGCTCTGGCGACTCAAAGTCGGCGAAAAACGGGTGGGTCATCGAGGTTTGTCATCAAAATCTGCATATTGGCTCGCCAACAACCCCTTGCGATAGAGCCTTTGTCTCTCTGCCAAGCACGGCTTATAGCCAGGGGCGATCCTTATGCCTGGCCGTCAGCGCTTATTTTTGGTTCAGGAGCTCTGCCGCTTGGCGGAAGTAGGCCGGGATCTTGATCTCGCCATAAGGCGGGATGTAGGAGACGGCGGAGAAGTAGACCGCAGCAAAGTCACGTTCGGGATCGATGTAGATCCCCTGGCCGGTATTGCCGTGCTTGTACATGGCGCCATCCTCATAGAACCAGTCAAACTGGTAGCCCGCCTTCACCGGCTTCTCACCGGAAATGGCGATGGCCTGACCCTCTTTGGCACCGCCGACAAAGGCGGTGGCGTCACCGGAGGCGCGGATCTGCTCCAGCAGGGCTGGGGTCACCACTTGCTCATGGGCCACCTTGTTCCAGCTTGGGGTGTACATCGCCGCGAACTTGGCGAAGTCTTCCAGTGTTGAGGAGGCGAGCCCCATATTGAGCGGCGTACCGTCCTGGGACAGGTGCATCGCCAGTGGCATGCGCGCGCCGAGCTTGCCCCAAATGCGCTGTTCAACCACGTCGGATACCCGCTTGCCGGTCACCTCCTGGATGATCATCCCCAGCACATGGGTGTTGAGGGAGGAGTAGCGCAGACGCTCGCCTGGCTGTTCATCTTGCAGCGGTTGGACGTCGCGCAACGCGTCGAGCCAGTGGGGGCGCTCGATGGCGGTGTCGGTCGAGGTGACGGTGCTACCGACGAAGCGGACAAAGACGCCGTCGGGATCCAGGATCGACGAGTTGGTCTCTTCGTGATCCAGACCGGCGGTGTGGTTGAGCAGGTTCAGCACCGTGGGTTGATCCCATGCCGTGCCCTTAAGGGCTTTAGCGTACTGGCTAGCTGGAGCATTGACGTCGATTTTGCCCTCTTCAATCAGCATCGCCATCACCAGGCCGGTCAGCGTCTTGGCGGAGGACATCCAGATATGCATGTCGGTTGGGCTCATGCCCGGGTAGGATTCGTACACCACCTCACCCTTGTGGATCATCATCACGCCCTGACTGCGGAAGATGGGATCCACCACATAGTCGTTCAGGCTCATCGGCCCCTTGCTGTCAGTCTCCACCAGGATCTCGCCGATCTCGGCTTTGAGATTGCGCTTGAGGATCTTCTGCTCTGGGTGAGGATTGATCAGATCAGTGCGCATCACCGATGACCAGTTGGTCAGGTAATAGAGGGTATGATCGCCACCCATCTGGGCGTGGAAGCTTTCGAAGCTGTCGTAGGCCCCTTGGATAAAATCCGCGTCAAACCCCTGTTTGGCCTGGGTGACCGGCATGGTCAGCTGGGCACCGGGTGCCGCCAAAAACTTCGCCAGTGGGTGATCGGCCGGAACCGCAGCCAGTGCGGCGGTGCCAGTAAACGACATAACTGCCAGTGTCAGTGCCTTGATGTTGAATCTTTTACTCATCGTTCTTCCTCTACAAATTGCGTCAGGCTCATCACGCCATGTCCATGAGTCTATCGGGCCGGTTTTCCGGTACAACGCAACTTTGTAGGGGAATACACGACAAGTGCTGTGACTGACAAAACACTCTGGATGGACTCTGCGTTGAGGCTCTAAAGCCGGTGCAGACGTTTGTTTGCTTTGTTGTTTCTATGTCGGTTGATGGCCATGAGCAACAGACGAACGGGCAGCGGTCGCGTCTTAGATTGTGAGCCCAGCTCGCTTGCGCAGAGTTCAACGGGGGTAAGGGGGGAGCGAGGCTCGCCCAATGACAGCACTTGGGAGCTTACTTCCTATGAGCCGGTCAGCCAGATGAGGCTAAATAACTGTTCCGAAATGTAGATCACTGAGTTCTCAGATTTGGAGGGAACTCGGCTTCCATTGTGCGATCTGATCAATCGCCAAAAAGAAAAGTTCGACAAGGAAGCCGAGCCCCATGATGC